>CANHTE010000136.1 GCA_947462945.1 Acetobacteraceae bacterium | reverse complement strand
AAGCGAAAGCTCTCCGAGCCGTTCAGCGCCGATAGCGCCGAGGTGATGCGAAGCTGGGAGCCGTCCAGGAGGATGTAGGTGGTTGCCGCAAACACCCCCGCGTCCTCCGTCCCACGCCGACCGCGCAGCAGGCGGGAGAGGGTGATGCTGCCATCCCCATTCAGCGCGGCATTCACGTGCTGGATGATTCGCCGCGCCCGAGGCACTGGTCGAGAAGGTCGGCGCCGATGCGCCCGTGGTGCCCGCCACCGTGCATTCATAGATGCGGGCCTCCTCGCGCAGAGACCCCAGCGCGCCCGTATCCGTCTCGACGCGCAGAAAGGCGCCCAGCGGATAGGCTGTGCTGCGCGCGACGAGCGCCAGCGAGATGGGCATCCGGCAGCGCGTGTCGCCCAGATCAGCCCGGAATTCGGCGCTGTATTGCTCGCCAATGGTCTGCTGGAGCGCCTGGGACAGCCTGTGCAGCTCGGCCCGAAACGTGCCGTCATCATTGACCACCACCTCGCCCAACTGCCCCCGGCGCAGCTTGACCTCATCGATGTGGTGGTGGTCTACAATATTGACCGCTTGTCGCGTGCCCTGGTGGACTTCGCCAAGCTGGTGGAGGTGTTCGACGGTAACAGCGTGACCATCGTCTCGGCCATCGCCATGACGACTTGGCGGGCGGCGACGGAGCGGGAGAGCGTCGGGTCCAGCACATCGGGGTCGGAGGCGATGCCGATGCGGAGTGTTGGGCGGTGGCGGGCAGGGCCAGCAGGGTGAGGAGGGCGGCGGTCACGAGGCGCATGCTAGGGCCTTTGCGATGTCGGCCCAGCCTAACAGGCTCCTCCACTGGAGATGCAAGACGGTGAGGTTCTTGCCGGGGAGCCTTGCGGGCGGGTCTTTGCCCGCCCGCAAGGCGTGAGGGAGCGATCACTTCCCGCTTCGCGGCGCAGCCCCAGTGTCGCCAAGCCGCCGGACCCGCCCCTCCCGATACGGGTGAAGCGACGGGCACCGGGGGCCGATCACGATGAGTTCACGCTCAGCTTGCTTGGCTGCGCGTGAAGGACGGGAGGGGCTGGGTTGACGCGATCACATGGTGGGAACAGCTGGGCGGCAAGTACGGTCGTGGAGCGTTTCGTGACGCTGGAGCAGGCGGCCCCGCCCGAGGGGCCGCGGCGCGACCTGGAGATGTTCGGCTACTCCAATTTCCTGAGGGCGCCGGCCCCGGAGGAGCGTTCAGGCCACCGGAAGGATCCGAAATCGCTGGAACGGCTCTCTCGCCTGGCCCGCGTCATGCTGGCGACGACGCCGCTGCGTGCCTCCGGGGAGAATCCCGGCATTCCTGCCGGCTACACCTATCTTCTGCAACTGGTCGCGCATGATTGCGTGCATACGCCCACACCCTTCTGGCAGATTCCGGCCGGCCGGGTGGCCGCGCGCAATGGGCGCATCGCCCGGCTGCGTCTGGACACGCTCTATGGCCTCGGCCCCTTCGCCACGCCCGCCGCCTACCGGCCGGATGACGAGGCGGACACAACGCGCAGCCGCTTCCGCCTGGGGCCAACGCAGGAGGGGGTGGCCGAGCGCGACATCGCCCGCATCGGCTGCCCCGCCGACGGCATCACCCCGAAGCTCACCGATCCCCTGATCTGCGACCCGCGCAACGAGGACAACGCCATCCTCGCGCAGGTGACGGCGCTCTGGCACATGATCCACAACGCCTTTGTGGAGCTTGCCGATGTCGTCGACGGGAGCGAGGCCGCGCGTGAAACCCGCTTCACCTGGGCTCGCGCGGCCACCACCATGGTCTATCGGCGCATGCTGCGCGATGACCTGCTGCCGCGGCTGCTGCATCCCGAGGTCTTCGCGCGCTACGCGGCGATGACGGACGAGGCGGGCTTGCTGAATCGCGAGGTTCCGGTGCCGGAGAGTGCGGGCGCCGCGGCATCGGGGGCACGGGGCTTCGCGCGCCCCAAGGTCTCCGTGCCACTGGAATTCTCGCACGGGGCGATGCGCTTCGCCCATGCGATGATCCGCCCCGGCTACCGGATCAACGGCCCCGCCGACCTGCCCATCCTGGGCGCGCTGCGCGCGAGCAGCGCGCGCAAGCCTGCCCGGATGCCGCTGGACCAGAGCTGGATCATTGCCTGGAGCTTCTTCTTCGACGATGTGGTGCCTGGACAGGCGCCGGTGAATCTCAGCCAGCGGATCCGCCCGGTCTACAACCCGGCGCTGAGCGATACCGAGATGTTCCCAGGCCCCTGCCCTCGTGGGGGCTTGCCGATGCATGACCTGGCGAGCGCGGCCTCCGCGCCACTCTGGTCGGTTGGCGCCCTTTACCGCGCCATCGAGGCCAAGGCGGGGGACCGCAACTGGCCGGAGCCCTTCGGCACGCCGCAGCTGACGGATGACGCGGACCGGGCGCGCAGCCTCGCCGCCTGGATGGCCGCGCAGGACAGCAGCAACTCCGCCTACCGCATCTTCGCCGATGGCGACATTCAGGCGCTGGCCGCCGATCCGCCTTTGCCCTTCTACATCCTCTTCGAAGCCGAGGCGGTGCATGGCGGCGAGCGTCTCGGCCCGCTCGGCTCCATCCTCATCGCCGAGGTTCTGTTCGGCGCGATGCTGGCCGACCCGCTGCCCGGCGAGGCGCCCGGCGCCTCGCTGCCAGAGGCGCTGGCCAGCCTGGCCGCCAGCCTCGGCGTCGCGGTGGAGGCGGCGCGCTGCCCAGAACACGCGCGCATGGGCACCCTGATCCGCTTCGTCGCTCGCGAAGCCGGCCTGGAAAACGCCTGTCCCGCGTTTCTTTGATCCAACCAGCCGAAAGGAACACGACCACCATGTCTGGCAACAATCCCACCGCCTCCGCCCAACCCGCGCCCGTGAACCTGGTCAGGGATCGCATGAGCGTCACCAACCTGGAGGTGCTCGGCAATCTGGTGAAAAGCTGGTCCACCGGCGATGGCAGCCACAATGCGGATGGCGTCTTCTACCCCGAGCCCGCCACGCCCCAGGAGCTGGTGCAGCTGCTGACCAAGCTCGGCGCCGGCGTGGTCATTCCAGAGCACATCACGAAGCTGACTATCGTGCATTACGGCGCGAACGAGATGGTACTCCGCGTGCCGCCAGCGGCGCTGATCAAGGCCAAGGAAGAGCGCTTGAAGACCGAGAGCTACACGGTCCCGGAGTTCTACGCCGATGATCCGGTGAAGGGCACGGAGCCTGGTGCGACGCATCGCGACAAGCTTGCGCTGCAGGCCAAGCGCATCGGCGACTACACCATCGCGCATTGCGAATAGGCGCTGGCACGGGGCGTCAAGCCCCGTGCCAGCGGCCGAAGACCACGCCGTCGGCAGGGATGCCCGCGCCACGCACCCCGTGGCGCAGGCGCTCCCAGCTGGGCTCATAGATGAAGGGGTATTGGTGCAGCAGCCAGCGCCCCATCTCCGCCTCGGTGGGTGGGTTCGCGCCCACCCAGGCGGCGCGCACCAGGGCGAAGAACCGCTCCGCCGCCGCGCGCGCCGCATCCACCTCGCCCAGGTTCCACAGCGCCGCGGCGCGCCAGGCCGGCAGGGTGCGGATCACATCCTGGGCGCGGTCACAGGCCTCGATCGCCGCACGGTCATCGCCGCGCAGATAGGCAACCACCACCTGGTAGCCCCAGAGCGTGGGAGAGACAACAAGTGACATCTCCAACGCAGCATTCGCCAGCCGCTCCGCCTCGTCATGCCGGCCGGAAAAGCCGTGGAACAGCGCGCTCGAGACCAGCGTCCAGCTGTCATAGGGGTTGAGCCGTGCGGCGCGCCGCATGTGCGGCACCGCCTTTTCTCCCTGCCCGGAAAGGGCGAGGGACCAACCCATGACGAGATGTGCCCGTGAATCCATCGGGTCCAGTTCCACCGCCATGCGCGCATGGTGCAGCGCCTTCGCCTCGGTCTCCGGGCTGCGCCAGGAGCCGGGATTGGCGATATGGCCGCCATTGTAGGACTGCGCGAGGCTGCTGTAGGCGGTCGAGAAGCGGGCGTCGGCGGCGATCGCCTGCTCGAACAGCGCGCGCGCCTCGGCATAGCGGTCGCCGCGGAAACCGCGCATCACCGATTGGCCGAGCAACCAGCGGTCATGCGCGGCCTCCACAACCCCCTCCTGCAGGGGCAGGCGGGCGAGCCTCGCCGCGGAAACTTGCCCCTTGAGCGAGGTGGCGATGCTGCGGACCAGCTCCCGCTGCGTCTCGAACCAACCGGCGAGTTCGAGGTCCGAGCGCTCGCTCCAGATCACCAGGCCGCTCTCGACCTCGCGCAGGGTGAGGACAAGGCTGATGCCGTCGCCCGCCTGGTAGGCGACGGCGCTGATGGTGAAGCTGCCCTGCACCCGCCCTGCCTGGGCGCTGGCGGCCGGCATGTCCCCGCCATCGAGGACGAACCATTCGCGGAACCGCACGAGGCAGGCGATCAGGTCGTGACGGAAGCCGTGCACCAAGTATAGCCGGTCCTCCGGCATGCCATGCGCGGCGAAGGCCTCGACCATCAGGGCGAGGCGCCGCCCGGCGGCCGGCATGGGCGCCGCCGGTGGCGCGTCAGGCGGCGGCGCGGGTGCGATGCGCCCCGACTTGATGTCCGCCACCAGCGCCTGGGTGGCGGCCGAGGGCTCCATGTCGAAATCCTCGCCCAGCACGTTCCACAGGCCCTCATACGCCCTGAGTGCGGTGGCCATGTCGCCAGCGCTGGCCGCATCCAGCATAACGCGCCGGCAAGCGGCCTCATGCGTGGGGTCAAGGTTCAGCAACGCGCGCGCTGCGGCTGGGCCGCGCCGCCTGTCGCGCTCCAGCAGCATCGGCTCCAGCCCTGCGAGCAGGCGGGCGTGTAGGGCCTGGCGGCGCTCCCGGATCCAGCTGGTGAAGGCGGGGTCCAGGTCATCGAGCCCTTCGAGCAGCCGTTCCGCGAGGCCAGTGGTCTCGCGCAGCCGCGGGTCAATTCGCCCGTCCCGCAGCGCCCGCAGGACTTCCTCGGCATCCAGATGCAGGGCACCTGCCGGAAGCGCGACCGCGAGCCGCTCCGGCAGCAGCAGGCCGGCCGGCAGCGCGTCACGGATCTCATGCACCACCTGGCGCAGCGAGGCGCGGGCCTTGTCCTCCGGGAACTCGCTCCAGAGCAGGCCGGCCAGGCGCTCGCGCGTCAGCGCCTGGCCCTCGGTCAGTGCGATCGCGGCCAAGGCAGCCCGCGCCTTGCGGTTGCGCAGGCGCAATTCCGTGGTGCCCTGCAGCAGGCGGAAGGGGCCGAGCAGGGCAAGGCGAAGCGCCGCCCCGTCGGGGCGCTTGGCGACGTCCTCATCATCCCGGACGAGCAAAGCTCGCATTGCAACCCCCATGCAGAGTTTGAATGTTCAGGCAATCCTTGCGCTATGAGAATAGGCTT
>CANHTE010000135.1 GCA_947462945.1 Acetobacteraceae bacterium | reverse complement strand
CGATCTATCAGCACGGCGGAGATGGCCAGCATGGCCAGCGCCCCGGCCGCGCCGAAGCCGCCAATGGCCGAGAAGGTGATGGGCACCATGGCCGCCTGGCCCAGGCTGCCGCCCGCACTGGCAATGCCGATGTATTCCCCGCGCTTTTCCGGCGGTGCGAGGCGGCCGATGGCGGCAAGCGCCAGCCCCGTGCCCGCGCAGGCCACACCCAGGCCCGAGAAAAACCCGATGCCGATCAGCACCATGAGGTTGGAGGGCAGCAACGCCGGCAAGCCGCAGCCGATCAGATAGAACAGGCCGCCAAAGGCCATGACCCGGCCCGAGCCATACTTATCCGCCATCGAGCCGGAGACCGGCTGCGCCAGCCCCCAGGTCAGGTTGTGCAGCGCAACCGCCAGGCCAAAGGCCCAGGGCGCGATGCCATGCTCGGCCGATAGCGGCAGCAGCAGGAGCCCGAAGGTCTGGCGAATGCCCATGGCAAGGCTGGAGGTCGCCGCCGCCGCGATGATGGCGACCCAGAGGATGCTGCGGGCGGAAGGTGCGGAGGCTTGCATGACCAAACCAGACCAGAGCGGCCGGTGGGGCGCAAGCGAAGCTTGCAAGGGGACCGGCATGCTCATGATGCATGGAGCCGGGCCGCAAGGCGGTGGGTTGGCCCGTCTGTCCCGCCGTCGGGACGGGATGACTGACCCCGATGCCCGGAGACCGTCTGCGAATCCTGGCGGATGTTTTCAACATCGGCCGCGCGGAAGATTTCCGCGCCCAGCTTTCGCCGCCAGCCTGCCTGGGCAGGACTCTTATGCGGCCTGGCGCGTCTCGGCCACGTCATTGGCGGCGAAGGGCGTGGCGGCGGCGGCGGTGGAGCGGATGCTGCCCCGCGTCAGGCCGATATCGGCCAGCTCGCGGTCGCTGAGGCCGCGCAGTTGTTCGATGGTGTCGCGGCGGTTGCGAATGGCGGTCAGTGCCGCGCGAAGCGTCTGGAAAAAGCCCGTGATGCGCGCGGCCAGGGCGGCGTCGCGCAGCTGGCGGGCTTCCGCAATGACGGCCTGGATGCGCTCGGCTTCCGCATTGCGCTGCGTGCGGGGCATCAGCAGCGCTGCTTCGGCGGAGGTGAGGCGGTTCATGATCTTTGGTCCTGCTGTGAGGGGCGGCCGTGCCGCCCGGATGAGCGTCATCTAGGGGATTGCGGCCGCGAGAGGTTGTGCGAAGCTTATCCAGCAGGCATGCATCAGAAGCATGTCTTATTGTGAACACATGTTTTAATGACAGGACTGAGACAATGTTGAACCGGCCCGAACGCCTCGCCGCCCTGCGCCGCGCCTTGCGCGAGGCGGGGGTGGATGGCTTCCTCATCCCCCGCTCGGACGAGCATCTGGGCGAGTATGTTCCCCCTTCCGGCGAGCGCCTCGCCTGGCTCACCGGCTTTACCGGCAGCGCCGGCCTCGCGATCGTCCTGGCCGACCGCGCCGCCATCTTCACCGATGGCCGCTACACCACACAGGTGGTGGCCGAGACCGATGGCGCGCTGTGGGAGCGCCGGCATCTCACCGAACAACCGCCCGAGGCCTGGCTGCGCGAATATGCGGAGAAGCTCACCATCGGCCATGATCCATGGCTGCACAGCGACGCCTTCCTCAAGCGCCTCGGCGCGGTCAACCTTGTGCCCCTTTCGCCCAATCCGCTGGATGCGATCTGGCAGGAGCGGCCCGAGCCGCCCAGCGCTGCCGTCCTGCCGCATGGCCTGGACCTCGCCGGTGCCACCTCGGAGGCGAAGCGCGAGGACGCGGCCGCCCTGCTGCGCCAATCGGGCGAGGATGCGGCCCTGCTGGCCGATGCGCATTCCGTCGCCTGGCTGCTTAATCTGCGCGGGGCTGACCTTGCCCATACGCCCATGCCGCTGGCCTTCGCCCTGCTGGGTGCCGATGCTTCCGTGCGGATGTTCCTGCACGCGCCGGAGCGCGTGGCCGAGGCGACGCGCGCGCATCTGGGCAACCGGGTATCCATCGAACCCCGCGCCAACCTGCCGAGTGCCCTGGCGGAACTGGCCGGCAAGACCGTGCGTCTCGATGCGGAGGCCACGCCCGCCTGGTTCGGCGCCACCTTGCGCTCCGCCGGGGCGCGCGTGGTCCCGGGCGAAGACCCGACGCGCCTGCCCCGCGCCACCAAGAACGCGACGGAACAGCAGGGCGCGCGGCAGGCGCATCGGCGCGATGCGGTGGCGGTGGCCAATTTCCTCGCCTGGTTCGCCGTGCAGGCGCCTGTCGGCGAATTGACCGAGATGTCGGCCGCGGCACATTTGCTGGATGAGCGGCGCCGCGTCGCGGGCTTCGTGGCCGAGAGCTTCCCCGCCATTTCCGGCGCCGGCGAAAACGGCGCCATCGTGCATTACCGCGTGACCGAGGCGACCAACCGCCTGATCCACGCCAATGAATGCTATCTGATTGACAGCGGCGGGCAATATCCTGACGGCACCACGGACATCACCCGCACCCTCTGGACCGGCCCCGGACCGGCGCCGGCTTCGCTGCGTGCGCGCTACACGGCGGTGCTGCGCGGGCATGTCGCGCTGGCCACATTGCGTTTCCCGGCCGGGGTTGCGGGGCCGCATCTGGATGCCATCGCCCGCCGCCCGCTCTGGGATGCGGGTTTGGATTACGACCACGGCACGGGGCATGGCGTGGGCAGTTTCCTCTCCGTCCATGAAGGGCCGGTGGCCTTCAGCCGGGCGGCCCGGGTGGTGCCAATCCAGCCGGGCATGATCCTCTCCGATGAGCCGGGGTACTACCTGCCAGGCCAATACGGCATCCGCATCGAGAATTTGCTGCTGGCACGCGAGGCCATGCCCCAGCCGGATCAGGCCAAGCCCTTCCTGGAATTCGAGACGCTGACCCTGGCCCCCTATTGCCGTGCCCTGCTGGATTCTGGGCTGCTGACACCGGCCGAGCGTGATTGGGTGAACGCCTATCAGGCCCGGGTGCTGGCCGAAATCGGCCCGCTGCTGGAAGCGCCGGTGCGGGGCTGGATGGCGCGGGAATGCGCGCCGCTGTGACCCATTATCGCCGCAGGTTGGTGTTGGCCGTGGCGCTCAGCAGGGTATGGATGGGCGTCCAGGCATAGGCCAGCTGCGCCGTTTTCTGGCCGGCAAACATCATCTCCTCCCGCGCGGCCACGCGGGCGTCGAGGCGCTGATAGAACCAGCGGGAGGCATTCTCCTCCAGCACCCAGGCAAAGGCCGATTCGGCGCCAAGCGATGCCAGATGGGAGGCCATGGCCCGCATCAACCGCCGGCCAATGCCGCGGTCCCGGAAATCATCCAGCAGATAGATCGTCTCCACCTCGCCCTCGGCGATGGTGGGGCGGCGGGACATGCCGCCGGTGACGAAGCCCACCAGCCCGGGTCCGGAGGCCTCCTGCCCATCGGCAATGGCCACGAAGCCCGCATGGCCACCGCGCCGCTCCAGGATGGCGCGCTCATAGCCCAGGCTTTCCTGGCTGGCCGAGAGGGTGGTCAGATAGGCCTCAGGCAGGACGCCGGCATAGGTGCTGCGCCAGGCGGCGAGGTGAACGCGCGCCATGGCATCGGCGTCTCCGGGGCGGGCGCGGCGGATGGTGACCATCGCGGCCGCTCAAGCCGAAGGCTCAGGCGTCCGTCGTTCGAGCACGGCACAGAAGAACCCATCCGTGCCATGCGCACCGGGGGAGAGGCGCAGATGCGGCGCGCCAGCGGAAGGTGCATTTGGCGGTGCACCGGCCAGGCCGGCCTGCTCCCAGGCCAGGCCGAGGGGAATGGCGCGGAAGGCCGGGTGGCTCGCCAGGAACGCCTCAACCTGCACTTCATTTTCCTCCGGCAGCAGTGAGCATGTCGCGTAGACAAGCCTACCTCCAGCTTTCACCAGTTGTGCCGAAGTTGCAAGAATTTCATGTTGTTTCGCCAGCAGCTCCCGCAGGTCGTCCGGGCCGGTGCGGCTGCGCGCATCGGGGTTGCGGCGCCAGGTGCCGGTGCCGGTGCAGGGGGCATCCACCAGCACGCGGTCGAAGGTGGCAGCGCGGCGCTTCACCCAGCGGTCACCCGCTTCGAGCAGATGCGTCTCGGCATTGTGGACACCCGCGCGGCGCAGGCGCTTCGTCGCACCTTCGAGGCGGGGGACCGAGACATCGCAGGCGGTGACGCGGCCCTGATTTTCCATGGTGGCCGCCATGGCGAGCGTCTTGCCCGCCGCCCCCGCGCAGTAATCGGCCACGCGCATGCCGGGCCGCGCGGCCACCAGGGCGGCGATCAGCTGGCTGCCCTCATCCTGCACCTCGATCACGCCGGCCTTATAGGCGGCAGAGCCGGTGATGGGCGTGCGATGCGGCAGGCGCAGCCCCCAGGGCGAGTGGGGCGTCGTCTCCGAGATCAGCCCCTCCGCGCGGAGTGCCGCCTGGGCGGCTTCGCGGGTGGATTTCAGCAGATTCACCCGCAGGTCGAGCGGGGCCGTGCCTTCCATGGCCAGGGCCTCGGCCTCCAGCGCATCGCCGAAGCGGGCGCGCAGGCCGGCCAGCGCCCATTCGGGCAGGTTCAGTCGGGCGCCATCGGGCATTTCCTTGCCCATCAGCGGCTTGCCGATGAGGTGTTCGCCCACGCCCATCTCGCCCACATCCAGCGGGCCGGCGGCGAAGCGGCCGCCATCGAACAGCCGGGCCGCCTCCACCAGCTTGCGCTTTTCGGTCAGCAGCAAATGCGCCAGCACCAGCAGGCGCGGCGTCAGGCGGGCGCCGCTTTGCGCAATCCACCATTCCAGCCGCAACCTTTGCCGCAACACGCCCCAGGCCAGGTCCGAGACGGCGCGGCGGTCACTGCCGCCGATATAGCGGCGGGCGCGAAAGAAATCGGCGCTGATGGCATCGGCCGGCCGGCGCGGCTGGTCGAACACCTGGTGCAGCAGGTCAATCGCGGCGGAGAGCCGCCCCTCGGGCGTCATGGGGCGTGGCCGGGCAGGGTTGAGAGGTCAGTCAGGCTTGGCACGCCAGCGGCTTCCAGCCCGTATTCATCGGGCGCGTTGTTGCGATTGATGCGGATGGCGCGGAAGCCGGCGGCCAGCGCGGCCTGCGTATCCCAGGGATTGGCCGAGACGAACAGCATGCGGCTGGCGGGCAGGCCCAAATCTTCCTCAGCCAGGGCATAGACGCGCGCGTCCGGCTTGAAGATGCCCACCGCCTCGACCGAGATCAGGGCATCCAGCAGGGGCGCGATGCCGGCGGCCCGGGTCGCATCCGCCAGCATCTGGGGCGTGCCGTTGGAGAGGATGGCCGTGCGCATCCCCTGCGCGCGCAGCGCGCCCAGCATGGCCGGCACTTCGGGATAGGCGTCCAGCTGGCGATAGGCCGCCAGCAGGTCCTGCACCAGGGACGCAT
>CANHTE010000134.1 GCA_947462945.1 Acetobacteraceae bacterium | reverse complement strand
TCCTCCGGCGGGTAGCCGGCGATGCTGAATTCCGGCGTGACCAGCAGGTCGGCGCCCGCCGCTGCAGCCTCGGCGCGCAGCGCCCGAATCTTCGCGGCATTGGCGCGCAATTCCCCCTCATGCGGGTTCATCTGCGCGAGGGCGATGCGGAGGCGTTTCGTCATATCGTGGAAGTAGGCGCGCGCGGGGGAAGGGTCAACGCGGCCGGCGCGGCTTGGCCAAGCTGCCAAAGGCCCAGTGGCCGTCGGGGGCTGGCGCTTCCCGACCAAAGCGATCACCGCGCGCGGCAGAGCGCAATTTGTTCATGGACGATTCATCCGTGCTGCATAGTAATGATCAACATGCGGGAGTTACTGCCTTGAGTCCTTTTGATCACCCTCCGGGCGACACGACCTGGAACCAGCGGCACGATCTTCTGCCTGAACTGGCCCAGGGCATTGGCGCCCTGTCCGTGGATATGGCCGACATCGCCGGCGCGCTCAGCCTGGTGCAGGAAGGTGTCGCCATTGCCGAGGGCGAGGCGGAGCAGCTCCGGCAGGTCGCGGGGGCGGTGGCGCAAACCGCCCAGTCCCTGGCTGGCGGCGCGGCCGAGGCGGAGCGCGGATTGGCGGCCGTCAGCACCTCGGCCGAGGAAGCGCGCAGCCAGGCCGAGCTCTCCGCCGCGCGGGCTGCCGAGGCGGCCGAACGGGTGCGCGACGCGGCGCGTCAGGGCAGCGAGCTTGAGGCCGCCCTGGCCAATGTGGCGCGCATCACCGATGTCATTGCGGGCATTGCCCGGCAGACCAATCTGCTCGCCCTGAACGCGACCATCGAAGCGGCGCGTGCCGGTGACGCCGGGCTTGGCTTCTCGGTCGTGGCGCGCGAGGTCAAGGAATTGGCCGGCGCCACGCGCGATGCCACCGACCAGATCGGCACCAGCATCTCTGCCTTGAGCCGCGCGGCCGAGGGGCTTCGGCAATCGAGCGAGCGGGGCGCCGCCGCAGCCCAGGCCGGGGCAGAGGCAGGCAGCGCCACTTCGGGTGCGCTCGACCGCGCCCTGGACAGCGTCGCCGCCGTCAAGTTGACCGTCGAGGGCATGGCCAGCCTGGGGGTCCGGACCGGGGAGGGCGCCCGCCAGATGGAGCAGTCCATCGCCCGCCAGGCAGAGGCCAGCTTGCGGGCCACCCAGGACCTGACGGCCGCCGCCAAGCGTGGCGATGCGCTGCAATCGCGCTCCGAAGCCCTCATGCAAAAGGCTGCGGCTGGCGATATTGAAATCGAGGATACCCCCTTCATCCGGGCGGTGCAGGGTGGCGCCGGACGCATTGCCTCGGCCCTGGAAGCCGCGCTGGATCAGGGCCTCATCACCATGGAGGCCTTATTCGATGAGAGCTACCAGCCGGTCGCCGGAAGCCAGCCGGCCCAGGTGACCACCCGCTTCACCGCACTGACCGACACCCTGTTCCCGCCCATCCAGGAACCCATGCTGCAACTGGATGAGCGGGTGGTGTTCTGCGCGGCGGTGGACCGCAATGCCTATCTGCCGACTCACAACCGGAAGTTCAGCCAACGTCAGAGGCCAAATGATCCGGCCTGGAACATGGCCCATTGCCGCAACCAGCGCATTTTTGACGATCGGACGGGGCTGCGCGCGGCACAGAACACCGAGGCTTTTCTCCTGCAGGCCTATCGCCGCAGCATGGGTGGCGGGGAAGTCGCCCTCATGAAGGATTGCTCCGCCCCGATCCGCGTCCGGGGCCGCCACTGGGGTGGCCTCCGCCTGGCCTACCGGGTGGCATAGCCGCGCGGCATTCCGCCTGCCTGACCATGATGCCCGCCAAGGCCCGCAGCTTGGGTTTGGGGGGTAAGGGCTCTCTCATCCAGCTTGCCCGGCGCCTCCAGGCGCCGGCATCACCGCGCGCGTGCCGCCGGGGCTACCCCCGCGATCATCCCCAGCGTCACCACCAACACGCCGGCCCAGCCCAGCCAGCTCAGCGTCTCGCCCAGCAGGGGCCAGGCGCCAAGGGCCACCAGCGCGGGCACCACGGCCGTCACGGCGGAGGTCTGCGGCCCGCCCAGCAGCACCACCGCCCGGGTAAACAGGAACCCCGCCACGATCACCGAAAGCGCGCCCTGATAGACCGTGTGGAACAGGATCGCCGCCCCCGGCACGGCGGCGAGGTTTGAAGGCAGGGCAAGCCACCAGACCGGCAGGTAGATCGGCGCCGCCAGCAGCGCGACCACCAGCGTGACATCCAGGGCCGAGATGCCCCAGCGCCGCACCAGCGCCATGTAGATGGCCCAGCTGGTGCAGCCCAGGATAAACAGCAGGTCACCCCGCCAGGCTCCCGGATGCTCGGTGAATGTATCCCCCGCCAGCAGGCCGATGCCCAAGGCCACAAGCCCGAGCGAGAGAAAGCGCTGCCAACCCCAGGCCTCGCCAAAGGCCCACCACCAGATGCCGGCGGCGAGGAAGGGCAGCAATCCGGGCAGCAGCACCGCCCCATGCGCGGCGGGGGCGAAGTGGAAGCCCCAATAGGCGCCGATGGGGAAGATGAAGGCGGCCAGCGCCGTCAAAACCAGCGCGCGCCCAATCGGCACGGCAGGCAGCCCACGCCAGACCAAAAGCGGCAAAGCGGCCAGGAAGGCGCCGGCGTAGCGCAGTGCCGCCACATCCCAGGGGGTAAAAGCCTGGGCCTGCGAAAGCCTGGAGGTGAGCAGAAACCCCGCCCAGATCAGCAGCACCCCGACGGCGCAAAGCAGGCCCTGGGCGCGCGCCGTCAAAAGGGGGCCATCACGGGCGGCGGATTGCAATGGGAGAGGGGACACATGCCGGATGGCTTAGCAGGGGTAACGGCGCCCGGCATCCCCGCGCTGCGCCAGCCGGCCTCCATGTGCTCCCCCGGGACATCGCCCGGGGGCTGCACCATCGCTGACCTATTCGGCCGGCTTCACCCCGGAGGGTGCGACAACTTGCCGCGCCTTGGCCATTTCCTGCTCGACCCAGAGGCCGTGATGCTCCTTGGCCCAGTTCAGATCCACCTCGCCCGATCCCATGGCGTCAAAGGCGCCCTCCATGCCGAGCGAGCCGATATAGATATGCGCGATCATGGCCGCCACCATCAGCACCGAAAGCACCGAGTGGATGATGTGGGCCAGCTGCATGTCGGCCACGCCGAACTCGCCCCAGAAGGGGAAGATCAGGAAATAGCCGGAGGCCGCGACAATGCCGCCGCCCAGCACGGTGATCCAGAAGACCATCTTCTGCCCGCCATTGAAGCGGCCCGCCCGGGGGTGCCCCTTGCCGATCAAGCCGCCGCCCATCTTGAACCACTCGATGTCACGGCCGTTCGGGATATTGTCCTTCACCCAGAGCAGCAGCATGACGACGATGCCCAGCGTGAAGGGGAAGGCCACGAAATTATGGGCGATCTTTCCCCAGAGCGAGATATTGGCGAAGGCGTAGGGGCCCAGGATGGGCAGCAGCACATGCCGCCCGAAGGTGAGGTTCAGCCCGGTCAGTCCCAGCACGATGAAGGAGGAGGCGACCATCCAATGATTGGCCCGCTCCAGGATGTTGAAACGGCTGATGGTGCGCCCGGCCGGCCCGCCCTCGATCGTGATGCGGCCGCGCGTGGCGTAGAAGGTGATGAGGATGAGGATCATCCCGCCCACCGCGATGCCGCCCACCCAGGCCAGGGTGATGTTGTGAAAATCCCGCCAGGCCTTGCCCTGCGGCTGGATCAGCACTTCCGAACGGGCATCGGGGATGGAGGTACGGCCCTCGACACGGCCGCCTTGCAGCATGCGCTGGAGTTCCATCTCCTCGGCATTCACCGTGCCCCGGCCGGAGCCGGCCTGGCTCGGCGCGTTCTGGGCAAAGGAAGGCGCCGCAAGGGCGAGCAGCAGCACCAGGAAGGGTGCGAGAATGAGGCGCTTCATGGGAAATCCTCCGGGGGGAATGCCCCCCTTTGAATGGCCCCGGCTTGCACCGGGGCCGAGATCAATCAGGTGGTGATGTTTTCGCGATAGGCGGTCCGCCAGCCCCAGGCGCCCGAGCCATAGCCACGGCGCTGCACGCGCTCACGGTAGATGGTGGCGATCATCTCGCCATCGCCGGCCAGCAGGGCCTTGGTGGAGCACATCTCGGCGCAGAGCGGCAGCTTGCCCTCGGCCAGGCGGTTGCTGCCATATTGGGTGTATTCGACCGCGGTGTTGTCCTGCTGCGGGCCGCCCGCGCAATAGGTGCACTTGTCCATCTTGCCCCGGCCGCCGAAATTGCCGACGCGCGGATATTGCGGCGCGCCGAAGGGGCAGGCGTAGAAGCAATAGCCGCAGCCGATGCAGGTGTCCTTGTCATGCAGCACCACGGCATCGGCCGTGGTGTAGAAGCAGGAGGTCGGGCAGACGGCGGCGCAGGGCGCATCCGTGCAGTGCATGCAGGCCATGGAGATCGACCGCTCGCCTGGCTTGCCATCATTGATGGTGACGACGCGGCGGCGGTTGATGCCCCAGGGCACCTCATGCTCGTTCTTGCAGGCGGTGACGCAGGCGTTGCACTCGATGCAGCGATCCGCGTCGCAAAGGAATTTCATGCGGGCCATGTTCAGGCACTCCGGATTTGGCAGACGGTGACCTTGGTTTCCTGCATGAAGGTCACCGGGTCATAGCCGTAGGTGGTCAAGGCGTTCACGGACTCGCCGAGCACGATCGGGTCCGTTCCTTGCGGGTATTTGGACCGTTGATCCACGCCCTGGAACCAGCCGGCGAAATGGAAGGGCATGAAGGCGACGCCCGGCCCCACACGCTCCGTCACCAGCGCCTTCACGCGGGTGCGGCTGTTGCTCTCGGGGCCGGAGACCCAGACCCAGCCGCCATCGCGGATGTTGCGGGCGGCGGCATCGCGCGGATTGATTTCCACGAACATGTCCTGCTGCAACTCGGCCAGCCACTTGTTCGAACGGGTTTCCTCCCCGCCGCCCTCATATTCGACCAGTCGGCCGGAGGTGAGGATGATGGGGAATTCGGCCGCCACCTGCGGGCTGCGCGCCTGCACCGATTGGCCCAGATGCGGCAGGCGGAAGCCGCGCCGGTCCGGCAGGGTCGGGTATTGGGCGATCAGGTCATTGCGGGTGGTGTAGATCGGCTCGCGATGCACGGGCACCGGGTCCGGCAGGTTCCAGGCATTGGCCCGGGCCTTGCCATTGCCGAAGGGCGAGCAACCATGCGCGATCGCCACGCGCTGGATGCCGCCCGAGAGGTCCGTCATCCAGGACACGGCGTCGGGGTTGGCGCCGCCGACCTGCGCGATGCTGGCCTTCTCGGCCGCGGTCAGATCATCGAACCAACCCAGGCGCTTCAGAACGGCGACGGTGAATTCCGGGTAGCCGTCCTGGATTTCCGAATCCTTGGAGTAGCTGCCTTCGGC
>CANHTE010000133.1 GCA_947462945.1 Acetobacteraceae bacterium | reverse complement strand
TCTCCTTCGCCGTGGCGGGCTTCTGGGCGGCGCGGGGCGGGGCGGAGGCTGCTTTCCTGTTCAGCGGGGGCGCGGCGGTCATGGCCTTTTGCATCGGCGCCGTGGTGATGCCGCGCGGGGCGCCGCGCCCACCGGCCACGCCGCGCCGGCTGCTGGATTTCCGGCCCGTGCTGCGCAACCGCGCCGCAACGGGCTGGATCATCGGCTATACCGTGCATACCTGGGAGCTCGCGGCCTTGCGCGCCTGGGCGGTGACGTTCCTGACGCTGACCATCGCGCGCGCCGGCGCGCCGGACTGGCTGCCAGGGCCGACCGCGCTGTTCACCGCAGCCGGGCTACTGGGCATCGCCGTCTCGATCATGGGCAATGAGACGGCGCAGCGTTTCGGCCGGGCGCGGGTGGTGGCCTGGGCGATGGGTGCTGCGGCACTGATGTCGGTGCTGACGGGGTGTTCCGCGCTGCTCTCGGCACCGCTCGCGGCGCTCAGTGTGATCCTGTGGAATGCGGCGATCTATCTCGACAGTTCCGCTCTCACGGCAGGCACGGTGCAGGCAGCCGGGCCGGAATTGCGCGGCGCCACCATGGGGCTGCACAGCATGTGCGGCTATGCCGGCGGCTTTGTCGGGCCGGTCGGGGTGGGCCTGGCGCTGGATATGTTGGGGCCGGCCAACCCTTGGGCCTGGGCGCTGGGTTTTGGGCATCTGGCGCTGGTCACGCTCGCAGGGCTCATGCTGCTGCGGCGGGTGGGGGGGCGCTGAGCGTCACGCCAGCTGGGGCACGGCCACGAAGCCGGGCAATGCCTCCGCCAGGCGTCGCAAATCCTCGGCCGCCGGCGTGTTCGGATGCCGCGTCAGCAGCGGTGTCTGCGCCCGGATGGCGGAGGCCACGCGCGGATCACGCCGCACCGCACCCAGCAGGGCCAGCCCCTGCCCCAGAAAGCCCCGGCAGGCGGCATCCAGCGCCGCATGCACGCGCGCCGGCTGGGCCGCCATGTTCACCACCAGCCCCGCCAGGCCCGCCGGCGCATCCCGCCGGTGCAGCTTCAGCACGGCATAGGCGTCAGTGAGGGAGGTCGGCTCCTCGGTCGCCACCACGATCAGCAGATCGGCCGCGGCGGCCAGCCCGCGCTGCGCCGCGCCAATACCGGCGCCGAGGTCGAGCACCAGCCAATCCATCGGCAGCCCCCGCAGCATCCGCACGAAGCCCTGCAGCGAAGCCCCCTCCAGCGCCGCCAAGGCGGCCGAGCCCGAGCGCCCGGGCAGCAGCGCAAAGCCCGCCGGGTGCGGCAGCAGCGCCGCCTCGGCCGTGCAGCGGCCAGAGAGCACGTCACTCACATCGCGCCGCGGATCGAGGCCGAGCTGCACATCCACATTGGCCAGGCCAAGATCGCCATCCACCAGCGCCACGCGCTGCCCGGCCTCGGCCAAAGCCTGGGAAAGGCCGATGGCGAGGCAGGTCTTGCCGACGCCGCCCTTGCCGGAGGCGATGACGATCAGGCGAGGGGGGTTCATGCGGTTTTCTCCCGGGGCAGCCCGTCGGTCAGGCGGGTGGCCAGCCATTGTGGGGAAAGCTGTTGCAGCCCATGCGCCACCTGCGGGCCGATGCCGGCCTCGGTCAGCGCAAGGCCCGTGCAGGCGGCCGAGAGCACGCCGCCCAGGCGCCGCGTCATATCAAGCCGCGTGGGCAGCAAATGCCGCGCGCCCAGCATGTGAAAGGCACGCGCGATCTCGGCGCTTTCCTCGGCATCCAGCCCGGCCGGCAGCACCAGCACGGGCACGGCATCCACGGCACGGATCAGGCGGTGCAGGCGTTCGGCCTGGGCTTCATCGAAAGGGTCACAGCCAAAGCCATCCACCAGGGCCATCTGGCCCTCCTCACGCGCACCCAAGGCCTTGGCCAGCGCCTCGGGCAGGGCGGCCACGGCCAAGGTCAGGCGCAGCAGCCGGGTGAAGGCGGCCAGTTGCTCCACAGCACCTGCCCGCGCGCCATCCGCCGTGACGACGATGGGCGTATGCCCGGCCATCTTGGCCCTTGCGGCGAGCTTCGCGCAGGTCAGCGTCTTGCCGGCACCGGGCGGGCCCACCAGCAGGATGGGCCGGTCCAGCGGCAAGGCCTCGAAACTGAGGCGCGCAGCGAGGGCGGCGGCCAGACTTTGGCCGGTGAAGCCGGCGCCCAGCCCCGGCGCCAGGTTATGCCGCGCCAATTCGGGCGGCGTCACCTGCGGTTCAGGCTCCGGCTCGATCAATTCGGGCTCCGCGAGATCCAGCGCGGCCGTAACCTCAACGCCGCCGCCCACGCGGCGCGTGCTGAGCACCACCGCATCCTCGCCCAGCGCCTCACGGACGGCGCTGAGGGCAAGCGTGGCGCTGGGTGCGTGAAAAACCCGGAGACGCATGGCTCAGACGCTGGCCAGGCTGCGGATACGCACGCGCGGATGGATCTCCGCCTGGGACAGCACGGGCGTGCTGGGGCGGAAGCGCTCGACAATGGCGCGCAGATGCGGCCGCAGCGCGCCGGAGCACAGCAGCGCCGGGTGCTCGCCCTGCGCCGCCTGGGCGTCCAGCACATCACGCAGGCGTTGCATGAAGGCCTGCAGGCGGCCCGGCTCCATCGCCAGCTGGCGATCCTCCGGCGGCCCGGCCAGGCATTCGGTGAAGGCCACTTCCCATTCCGGCGAGAGCATGATGATGGGCACATAGCCCTGTGCGCCGCGTGCCGCCTCGGAAAGCTGGCGGCTGAGGCGCATGCGCACGATGCCGAGCATCTGCGGCAGGGAGCGCATATTGGCGGCCGCCGCCTCCTGCAGGCCTTCCAGGATGGTCGGCAGGTCGCGAATGGAAACACGCTCGGCCAGCAGCGCCTGCAGCAGGCGTTGCAGCAGGCCAACGCTGACCTGCGCGGGAATCAGATCCTGCACCAGCTTCTGCTGTTCACGCGGAAGCTCATCCAGCAGCTTCACCGTCTCGCTGTAGGAGAGGAGTTCGCTCATGTTCTCGCGCACCACCTCGGTCAGGTGGGTGGCCAGGACGCCCGCGCAATCCACCACGGTGCAGCCGCGCGCCAGCGCTTCCTCGCGCAGGGTTTCCTCGATCCAGAGCGCCGGGAGGCCAAAGGCGGGTTCGGTGGTCTTCTCGCCCGCCAGATCAGGCAGGCCGCCTTCCGGGTTGATCGCGAGATGCAGGGGCGGGCGCAGCGAGCCGCGCGCGGCTTCGATTTCCTTAACGCGCAGGATGTAGCTGTCCGGCGGCAGGTCCAGATTGTCCTGGATGCGGACGGAGGGCAGCACGAAGCCCATTTCCTGCGCGATGGAGCGGCGCAGCCCGCGGATTTGCTCCGTCAGCCGCGGCGCTTCACCCGAGGCAAGCGAGAGAAGGCCATAGCCCAGTTCCAGGCGCAGCAAATCCATCCGCAGCGCTTCGGATACGGCCGGTTCGGTCGGGACCTGCGGCGGCTCATCGGGCTCCGGCGGGCCGGCGAGGCTCGCCTTGCGCTGGAACCAGGCAGCACCCCCGGTGGCGCCGGCCAGCACCAGGAAGGGCAGCAGCGGCATGCCGGGCATGGTGCCGAGCACGACGGACGTGCCCGAGGCGATGGCGAGCGGCTTCCAGCCCGCCAGCTCGCGCGCCATGATCTTGTCGGCCTGCTCTTCGCGCGCCGCCTTGGTGACGACGATGGCGGCGGCAACGCTCACCAGCAGGGCGGGGATCTGGCCCACCAGGCCATCGCCCACGGTCAGGATGGAATAGGTCTCCACCGCATCCCCGAAGGAGAGCCCGTGCCGACCAATGCCGATGGCCAGGCCACCCAGAAGATTGATGAAGGTGGAAATCAGGCCGGCGATCGCATCGCCCTTCACGAATTTCGAGGCGCCGTCCATGGCGCCGTGAAAGCCGCTCTCCTCCTGGAGGTCGCGGCGGCGCAGCTTGGCCTGCTGTTCGTCAATCGTGCCGGCGGAGAGATCGGCGTCAATCGCCATCTGCTTGCCGGGCATCGCATCCAGGTGGAAGCGCGCCGCGACCTCGGCAATGCGGCCGGCGCCCTTCGAGACGACCACATGATTCACGATCAGCAGGATGGCAAAGACGATCATGCCGACCAGGATGTCACCGCTCATCAGGAAGTTGCCGAAGGCGGCGATCACGCCGCCAGCCGCCTGCGGCCCCTCATGCCCATTGGCGAGGATGGCGCGGGTGGTGGCGACGTTGAGGCCGAGGCGGAACAGCGTGGTGATCAGCAGCAATTGCGGAAAGGACTGGAAATCCAATGGCCGCGTCAACAGCAGGGCCACCATCAGCATCAGCACAGAAACGACGATGTTCAGCGCCAAGGCGGCATCGAGCAGGGCGCCCGGCAATGGCACGATCAGAATGATCATGACCAGCACGACGCCGGCTACGAGCGCCGCCTCGGAGGTGATGCGGAAATCCCGCAGCCAGGCAGGGAGGCTGAGGGAATTCACGCGACGCGCCAGCTATCGGGCAGCTGCCCGGGGGCAAGGGGAACACTGACACCCTGGCCGCGATACTCCGCCAGCTTGTTGCGCAGGGTGCGAATGGAAATGCCCAGGATTTCCGCCGCGCGCGTGCGGTTGCCAAGGCAACGGCCAAGCGTTTCCAGGATCAATTCGCGCTCCACCTCCTCCATGCGGCGGCCAACCAGGGCCGCGATGGGATGGGCTGATGTGGCATTGGCCGGGGGGGTTGCATGGGGGGTGGCATGGGGGGTTGCATGGGCGGCGGGGGGCGCCCCGGCTGTGGCCGTGGCCATGATTTCAGCAGGTGATGAGCCCAGTTCGATCGCGTCCAGGCCGATCTCCCGCCCTTGGGCCAGCAGCACGGCGCGGTGCATGGCGTTTTCCAGCTCACGCACATTGCCCGGCCAGCCATGCGCCAGGAGGCGCGAGCTGGCGGCCGGCGAAAGCGGGCGGAGCGGCAGGCCGTTTGCCGCCGAATAGCGTTCAGCGAAATATTCGGCGAGCGGCAGGATATCCCCGCCCCTTTCCCGCAGGGGCGGGATGCGCAACTGAACAACATTCAGCCGGAAGTAGAGATCCTCACGGAAGCGGCCCGCACGCACCTCGGCCTCCAGGTCACGATTGGTGGCGGCGAGAATCCGCACATCAACCTTCACCGGCTGCGTCCCACCGAGCTTGTCCACCTCCCGCTCCTGGATCGCGCGCAACAGCTTGGACTGGAGGCGCAATTCCATTTCGCCAATCTCGTCCAGCAGAAGCGTGCCGCGCTCCGCCTGTTCGAACTTGCCCTTGCGGGAAGCCACCGCGCCGCTGAAGGCGCCGCGCTCATGGCCAAAAAGCTCACTCTCCAGCAGCGCTTCCGGGAGGGCGGCGCAGTTGAGCGCGACGAAGGGCCCACGCGCGCGGCGGGACGCCCCATGGATATGCCGCGCCAGAACTTCCTTGCCGGTGCCGCTCTCACCGGTGATCAGCACCGAGGCCT
>CANHTE010000132.1 GCA_947462945.1 Acetobacteraceae bacterium | reverse complement strand
TGGCGCAGCCAGGACCAGGCGCATCATGAGCAGCACAAGGGCAAGCTGCGCGCCAAGATCCTGATGAAACCCGGTGACCTGCTCTATCTCCCGCGCGGCTGGTATCATGATGCCCTGGCCGAGGCGCCGGCCAGCGTGCATGTCGCCTATGGCGCGCACGCGCCCAATGGGCTGGATGTGATGAACATCCTGATGGAGCGGGTGCTTTACGAAACCCCCTTCCGCCAACCCTTGCCGCGCCAGGATGGCAGTGCTGCCGCGAAATTCGCGCTGACGCAGCGCGCCGGGCAATTGGGCGCGCGCATCGCGGAACTCGCCAAGGACCCCAAGGTGATGGGCGTGCTGGAGAAATTCGTGGCCGATTACCGCTTCCATCGCGGCGGCAATGACCTGCTGGCCTGGCGCGGCATGGCCGCCCCCGCCGCAGCTGAGGAAGGCGGGGAATCCGCGGCCTTCCGCATCGTGGCGGGCGGCGCCAGGCCGGTGCGGCGCGGCACCGAATGGGTGCTGAAGACCGCGTCGGGCAGCCTGCCCCTCACCCCCATCGAGGCCGAGGCGGCACAATGGCTGCTCGCCCGCCCTGACATCACCGAGGCGGAATTGCAACGCGCCCACCCCGGCACTGATGCCGCGGCACTGCTGGCCAAGCTGCGCGATGCGGCGCTGCTGGTCGGCACATGATCCGCCCGCTGCTCATTTTCCTGCTCATGGCCATGCCTGCCGCGGCACAGCTGCGCGATTTTTCCTGCGTCGGGACCGAGGGGCTGGAGCAGGATGCCATCGCGGTGAGTTTCGCGCGGGGCGGGGATCGCCTTTCGCCCGAAGCCATCGCCAGCCTCACGCCCCTGGCCGAGGAAGCGAAGCAAATGCCGGATCGCAACATCTGCGTCCTGGGCTATGCGGCCTCACCTGAAGGCGGCGCACAAACGGCCAGCCGCCTCGCCGCTCGCCGCGCGCGCGCCGTCGCGCTGCAATTGTCACAACTGGGCATCGAGCGGGACCGCATCCGCGCCGAGGCACGCACGCGGGGCTTCGCCACCGAACGGGAGAGGCAGGGGGTGGATCGCCGCGCCGGGGCGCGCATCATCCTGCTGCCGCCCACATGAGGGCCTGGTTGCTCCTTCTGCTGTTGGCCGGGCCGGCCGCCGCGCAGCCTGCCCCGCCCGCGCCGCTCATGCAGCCCTTCTTCGATCGCGGCACGGTCACGCTGCGCAACGCGACAGCGCTGTCGCTCCAGCAATTCTTCCTCTGGAACCACGGGATGGCGCCCGAGGGCGAGGACAGGCTGGGGGGCGAGGCGCTGCCGCCTGGCGGCACGCGGGACCTCGTCCTCGGCATGGGGCATTGCAACACCGCGCTGCGCGCCGTCTTCGCCGATGGCGCGGAGCAGCGGATCGCCCCGGTGCATCTCTGCTACGCCCGCGAATTGGTGCTGGAGGCCGCCACACCCCCCGCCGTCCGAATCATCCCAAGGTGAGGTTCCGCATGTGCCGCACGCTTCTCCTCCTGCTTCTGATGGCGGGCCCCGCCTGGGCGCAGCCCGCCAAGCCTCCCGCACCCGCGCCCACGCCGGGCGTGGGGTCTGAGCGCAACCTGATCCTGCGCAACAACTCGCAAAGCGTGCTGCGCGAGCTCTATCTCTGGACTCCACCGGCGCGCGAGCAGGGGGCGGACCGGCTGGGCGCCGATGTGGTGCGCCCCGGCGCCGCCTTCCCGCTGCGCCTCGGCCCCGGCCCCTGCCCGATGGAGATGCGCGCCATCTTCGAGGATGGCAGCGTGGAATCCCGCACCGCCATCAATGCCTGCACCGAGCGCGAATTGGTGCTGGATGACCGCAACACCCGCAGCGTCGAGGTGGTGAACAATACGGATGCGGAGCTGATGCAGCTGTTCCTCGCCCGCCCCGGCCTGGTGGGGCCGGACCGGTTGGGCGCCGCGACCATTCCGGGCAGTGACAGCTTCACCCTGCGCCTGCGCGGCGAGGCGCAATGCGAGTTCGAGGCGCGCGCGGTATTTCGCGGCAACCGGGAAGAGGCCCGACAGAATGTGAATCTCTGCACCACCCCGCGCATCAGCTTCGGCGATGCCGGCGTGCCCCTGCGTGAGGTGACCATCGCCAATCGCAGCCGCCGGGTGCTGCGGGAACTCTATGCCGTGGCGGGCGCCGGCGATTGGGGCGCGGACCGCCTGGGGGCCACGGTGCTGAACCCGGGCCAGAGCTTCCTGCTGCGCATCCGCAACCCGGCCTGCCAGCTGCGCATGCGCGCCGTCTTTGCCGACAACCGGGCCGAGGAGCGGGCCACGGTGGAGATTTGCAATGGGCAGGAGATCGTCTTCGCGGCGGCGCGGCGCCTGACGCTGGTGCATGCGCATGGCCGCCCGGTGAGGGAGGTTTACCTCTCCTCCGTGCGAGAGGCCGATTGGGGAGAGAACCTGTTGGGCGCGCAGCCTTTGGCGCCAGGCGCCCGCCGTGAGCTCAGCACCGACAGCAGCTGTGAGGCCGATCTGCGCGTGGTGTTCGACAATGGCAATGCGGAGGAAGCGCGCGGGATCAATATCTGCGAACGCGCTGAGATCACGCTGCGGCCGGGTTGGGTGGTGGAATAGGCCGCGGCGGGCGGATCAGGCGCCCAGGTTTGCGGGCGGCGGGACTCGAACCCGCACGGCCTTGCGGCCGAGGGTTTTTAAGACCCTTCCGTCTACCATTCCGGCACGCCCGCGCCGGTTGATCATGCCACAGGGGCCGCCGCTTCGGCTACCAGGTGCGGCGAATCGGTTCGACACCGCCCGGCGTGGGCACCCCCTGGCGCCGCAGGCAGGCCTCGTAGAGCCGGCGCTCCGCTTCGCGCTCCTGCGTCAGCAATTGGCGCACCTGGGTCTGGTTTTCGAAATTGGATTGGCGGGCGGCATTGCGCTCGGGCGCGCGCGTGGCCTCGGCCCGGCATTCGGCGTTGTCCATCACCGGGGCGGCCACCAAGGGCTCCAATTCACCGCACGCCGTGAGGGCCAGAGCCGCCAAAATCGGAAGGAACCTCATGCCGCGAGCCAATCCTCAATCAGGCGCCGCGCGATGGAATCGGCGCGCGGCAGAGAAAACCCAAGTTCCTGGTGGTGCACCAGCTCACTCTTGGTGAACCAGCGCGCATCCTTCAGCTCCTCGGGGTCAATGGTGATGGCCTCGGTCAGCCCCTCGGCATGGAAGCCGATCATGATGGAGGCGGGGAAGGGCCAGGGCTGCGAGGAATGATAGGAAACCTGGCCGACCACCACGCCCGCCTCCTCCATCACCTCGCGCCGGACGGCTTCTTCGAAGCTTTCGCCGGGCTCCACGAAGCCCGCCAAGGTCGAATACATGCTGACATTGGGAAAGCGATGCGAATGGCCAAGCAGGCAGGAATCGCCGCGCACCACCAGCATGATCACGGCGGGGTCGGTGCGGGGGAAGTGCTGTGCGCCGCAGCCGGAGCAGGCCAGGGCATTGCCGGCGCTGCGGGGCTCGGTCGCGGAACCGCAGACGCCGCAGAAGCGGTGCTTCACCCGCCAATGCATCAGCCCGCGCGCATGCGCCAGGACACTGGCCTCGCCCTCCGGTAGCAGGCCGGCCACGCCGCGCAGGTCGGAAAAACTGCCCATCTCGGGCGGCAGCAAGGGCAGGGGATCATCCGTGGCCGAGCAATCCACGGCAAAGACCGGGCGCTTCTCCCACATTCCCAAAAAGGCCCAGGGGCCGCCGGCCATGCGCAGCGCCTCGGCGCCGGCCCGGCTGAGCATCACCGCCTCGGGCTGGCCCTGCTCCACACCGCGCATCAGGCTGCGGCTGCGCCAGACGGGAACAAACAGCGCTGCCTCATCCGCCAGGGCGGTGGCGACGAATTCCGCATTGTCACGGCTGCCGGAGCAACGGTCGAGCGGGCTGCCGGTGTACACATTCACGCGGCTGGCAGGGATCATGAGCATGGGCCGAGCCTAACGTGGATACGCCGCGGGCGAAATCCCAAGGATCCGTCATCAGTTGCGCATGCGTCCCGGCCTGGTCCGGCCGGGCGGGCTCAGGGGCGTGTGAGGATCCAGATCAACGCCAAGCCTCCAATGACCAGGGCCACGCCGTAGATCAGCACCCAGCGGGTCATATTGAGCTTCTGGCCGCCGCGCGCTTCAGTGCCGGTCATGGTTCTGGTTGGCTTTGTGGGTTCCATGTGAGGTCAACGCGAGGCCCGGGCTTCGGTTGCCGTGGGGTCGCGCCTCGCCTCAGCTTTGTCCGGAGCCCGATTGTGAAAGCCCGTTTTGCGACAATCTGGGCCAATTTGCATCGCCCGCCACGATCAAGCCCGGGATATCGCGTTCCCAGCGGCGCTTGATCGCCTGGCTATAATTGAGGAACAGCCGCCCCTCGACGACGCGCCAGGCGGCGGGATCGGTGGGTGCGGTATAGCCCTGGGCGACGGCCCAGGCGCAAAAGCCGCCATAGGCAGGGGCATGGGCCGCCGGATCCGCCAGGAAGCGCGCGCGATTCGCGGCGCTGGCGAACAACCATCGAGCGCCTTCCCATTCGACCGCATGCTCGGGGCGGCCGCGCTGCAGGCGACCTTCGGTGAAATAGGCCACCACATCCGTGCCCCGCAGCGCCAGGCCGCGCTCCGTGAAAATGCGGGCGGAGGCGGCGGATGGGGCCAGGAAGGCCAGGGTAAACAGCAGGCGGCGGGGCAGCATGGCAAGGTCCTTTTCGGCGGTCCGGGCCGGTTACGCCCCTGCCAGCGCAAAGGTTACGCCCCCCGGGATGCAAGTCCCGCCACGCGTGCTATATCCACCCCCGGAAGGTCGGTGCGGACGGGCTCCTCGCCAACCCGGTCAGGTCCGGAAGGAAGCAGCCGTAACGGGTTCTCGCTCGGGTCGTTGCCGGCCTTCCACCCTCTCTCTGCATGGCTTGGATGATGCCCAGCGATCTGATCGGCGACACCAGCCCCGAGGAGGGCCTGCCCGAGCCGCCGCCGCCCGATGGGCCGGGGCTGTTCGGCTTCGATGATCCGCCCCCCGCCACAGCACCTGCCCCCACGCCGGTTGTTGCCAAGCCAACCCCGTATCGCGTCCTCGCCCGCAAATATCGCCCGCAAATCCTGGACGATCTGATCGGGCAGGAGGCGCTGATCCGCACGCTGCGCAATGCCTTCGCGCGCGGCCGGGTCCACCACGCCTTCCTGCTGACCGGCGTGCGCGGCGTGGGCAAGACCACCACCGCGCGCATCATCGCCCGGGCGTTGAATTGTGTGGGCGTGGATGGGAAGGGCGGCCCCACGGCCGATCCCTGCGGCGCCTGCCCCGAATGCATCGGCATCCTGGCCGACCGTCACCCCGATGTCGTGGAAATGGACGCGGCCAGCAATCGCGGCATTGATGATGTGCGCGAATTGCGTGAGGCCTTGCGCTTCCGCCCGGCGCAAGGGCGCCAGAAGGTCTTCATCCTCGACGAAGT
>CANHTE010000131.1 GCA_947462945.1 Acetobacteraceae bacterium | reverse complement strand
GAGTAGTTGACCGAGGCGAGCAGGTTCACGGGGCCGATTTCGCGCGTGGCCTTGGCGTAAATCTCTGCGAAATCGAGCACGGGGGAGGCGCCGCCAGGCGGGCGGTTATAGCCCGGGTAAAGATACCCAATGCCGCCAAAATCAAGATTGAATCCGCCGAGGGTCACACGGTAGCCGCCATAGGCGTCAATTTCCTGCCGGGCGTCCCAGCCCTGGAAATGCGCGTTGGAGATGAAGCCGCCCACGTAAACGCCGCTGGAATGCACGGCCTCGCTTGTGCCCTGATACGCCATGCGGGACCGCGTCTGGCTGATGCCGCGAAACAGATAATCGCTCGCATAGGTGCCGGTGGTGGTGACGGTGAATCCCGTCTCGCCGATGGCGATCTGCGCCTGGCTAGGCTGCATGAAGCAAATGCTCGCAAATGCAGCGAATGCGGCGAGAGGGGCGCGCATGTCAATCTGTCCTTCCTGGGCAAAACGCTTTCGCGCCCCAGTATCCTCACGCAACCTGCGGTGGCAGGGCGCAGGTTTCGCAGACAAAAACCACAGCTGAGGCTTGCGCAAGCCCAATCCATACGCTTTTGCCTGTGAAGGAGGCAGCGATTGGGCGGGCCGGCCAGGTCGCCAGAGGCTGAAGCGCTTCAGACCCGGAGGTCGAGCAGCGATCCGCGTGGCAAGGGCTTGCCCGGCGCCGGCGGCACCGCCTCCAATCGCCGTTGAGCGACGGGTTCCGCGCTCAAGCCGCCTGCCTCGCCGGGGTTTTGCCGGCGGATGGCGTTGGGCTCTGCCACGGGGCGTTGGGGAGCGACCTCCTTGGTGAAGGCCGCGAGGGAGTTGGTGGTGATCATACGGGCCACCATCCACCGTAATGATGAAGGCTTCGTGAAGCCCCGGGCGGATGGCCGGATGGAACTTCCATTTGTCGCGGCGATGAACCGGTTGCTGATCATGACCGGGAGGATGCTCCCCCCGGCCGTTAAGATTCCAGCAACCTATGGATGTATCGTTAAGATTATTCGACGCGTATGTCCTTTTCCTGGACGAGCTGGGCCCATTGAGCCCGCTCCCGCACCGCGAAAGCGGTGAGTTCCTCAGGCGTGGAGGGTTCGGGGCTGCCCGCCTGCTGGCGGAAGACGTTCATGGTCTGCTCATGGCGCATCCCTTCACGCAGGGCGGCGTTCAGGCGGGCGATGATGGGTGCCGGCGTGGCTCGCGGCGCGTAGAGCGCCAGCCAGAGACCGGTGGCCAGCGGCACGCCCAGCTCGGTCAGCGTGGGAACATTGGGGGTCAGTTCGATGCGGCTGGGATGGGCCAGCGCCAGAATGCGGGCCCGGTTGTCCACGGCCAGGCTATTGGCGCCCCCCACCGGCAACATCATCGAATCCACCTGGCCCGAGGCGACGGCCTGCATGCCGGGCGCCTGTGCAGCGAAGGGCACGTGCAGCTTTTCGAAGCGTTCGGCCCGCGCCACGAATTCATAAGCGAGATGCGAGGAGGAACCGACGCCCCAGGACGCAAAGGTCAGCCGGCCGGCCTCGCGCCGCGCTTCCCGCAGGAAGCCGGCGAAATCCGTGATCTCGCGGCGATGCGCGCCCACCATCAGCGCGAAGGGGACGCGCGTCACCATGGAGATGGGCGCGAAGTCATTCTCGTCGCTATACGGCAAGGTTCGGAAGGTGGAGCGGTTGATGGCGAAGGTATCGGTGATGCCCATGGTGATGGTGGTGCCATCGGCGGCCGCGCGGGCGGCCACCAGGGTGCCGACCGTGCCATTGGCGCCAGGGCGGTTTTCGACCACCACCGCCTGTCCCAAGGCAGCCTGGAGGCCAACGGCCACGCCACGGCTGATGACATCCGTGATGCCGCCAGCGGCATAAGGCACGATGATTCGAATGGAACGATCGGGCCAGCCGGCGGGCAGGCCGGGCTGGGCCAAGGCGGCTTTGCCGGACAGCAGGCCGGTAGCGCTGGCGGCGAGGAGGCCGCGACGGGAAGTCGAAATCATGGATATCTCCCAGATGGATTGTTTATTGCTAATTGTTCATGTAAGATTTGTCATCTTTCATTGCAAGTGTGTTTTGCGCGTTGTCCCTGTCTCCTGCTGGCGGTCCCTGTGCCGCTCCGCCGATGGCTTGGGCGGCACCCATGCCTGACTTCACCCTGGAGCATGCGGCGCAAGGCTGGGTGGCCGGCGTGGATGAAGCCGGCCGCGGCCCATTGGCTGGCCCGGTGGTGGCGGCCGCGCTGGTCTTTCTGCGCCCTTGCCCGCCGACGCTCCTGGCCATGCTGGACGACAGCAAGCGCCTCAGCGAAAAGGCGCGGCTGGCCGCCGCCCAAGCATTGCGCGCCGCCGCCGCCGAGGGTTTGCTGGCCTATGCGCTGGGTGCTGCGTCAGCGGCGGAGATCGGGCAAATCAACATCCTGCATGCCTCGCTGCTGGCGATGCGGCGTGCCGTTCTTCGCCTGCCCCTCGTCCCGTCCCTGGCGCTGGTTGACGGCAATCACGGGCCAAACCTGCCATGCCCTGTGCGCTGCGTGGTTGGCGGCGATGGCAAGAGCCTCTCCATCGCCGCGGCCTCCATCCTGGCCAAGACCATGCGGGATGCAGGCATGGCGCGGCTTGCCCTGCGCTGGCCGGCCTATGGCTTTGCCCGGCACCAGGGCTATCCCACCGCCGCCCATCGTGCCGCGCTGCTTCAGCACGGGCCCTCACCGCACCACCGGCGCGGCTTTCGGCCGGTGGATGAGGCCTTCGCCCGCCAGCGGCCCTGATTCCCAAGGTTGACGGCGCGACTCGCGGTCGCGCATGGTCGGCCCCTCGATTCGCGAAGGAAATTTGTCCCTTGGGCGCTGGCCTCGACATTCCGCTCGACAGGATATTGCTGGGCGACTGCATCGAGACGCTGCGCTCGCTGCCGCCGGCTTCCGTGCATGCCGTCTTTGCGGACCCGCCCTACAATCTTCAGCTGCGCGGCGCCTTGCACCGGCCGGACCACAGCCTGGTGGATGCGGTGGATGATGCCTGGGATCAGTTCTCGGATTTCGCGGCCTATGATGCTTTCACCCGCGAATGGTTGACCGAATGCCGCCGCGTGCTGCGCAAGGATGGCGCCTTGTGGCTGATCGGCAGCTATCACAACATCTTCCGCCTGGGCACGGCGCTGCAGGATCTGGGCTTCTGGATCCTGAATGACGTGATCTGGCGCAAGGCCAATCCCATGCCGAATTTTCGCGGCCGGCGCTTCACCAATGCGCATGAAACGCTGATCTGGGCCGCCCGCAGTGAGGATGCGAAGTATCGCTTCAATTATGCGGCGATGAAGGCCCTCAATGATGATCTGCAGATGCGCAGTGACTGGTACATCCCGCTTTGCACCGGTCACGAGCGCCTGCGGGACGAAGCCGGCAACAAGCTGCACCCCACGCAGAAGCCCGAGGCATTGCTGCATCGGGTCATCCTCTCCTGCACCCAGCGGGGCGATGTGATCCTGGACCCTTTCAGCGGCTCGGGCACCACGGCGGCTGTGGCAAAGCGGCTGGGGCGGCGCTTCATCGGCATCGAACGGGACCCCGGCTATGCGGCCGCGGCCGAGCGCCGCATCGCCGCCATCGAGCCGCTGGGTGATGTGGAAATCTCCGCGACGCCCACACGCAAGGAACAGCCGCGCATCGCCTTCGGCAGCCTGGTGGAACGCGGCGTGATCACGCCGGGCGCCACGCTGACTGACCGCCATCGCCGCTGGGCAGCGCAGGTCTTTGCCGATGGCACCATCGCCTGCGGCACGGCACGCGGCTCGATCCATGCCGTGGGCTCTGCCGTGCAGGAGGCGCCCTCCTGCAATGGCTGGACCTTCTGGCATCTGGTGCAGGCCGATGGGGGCCTGAAGCTGCTGGACGTATTCCGCACCGAATTGGCGGGATGATGCTCCGCACCGGCTGGTTTCCCGGCCTGGTGGGGGACATCGCGGCGCTGCATGCGCGCCAGTATTCGGCGAGCCATGGCTTCGGCCCGGTCTTTGAGGCGAAGGTGGCGCGTGAACTGGGTGAGTTCCTGACACGCCCGCCACGCCCGGGTGACTTCTTTCGAGCGGTGGAGCGCGAGGGGCGCGCATGGGGCTCGATCGCGCTGGAGGATGAGGGCGCGGGCGTTGCGCATCTGCGCTGGTTCATCCTGGACGCGTCGCTGCGCGGCAAGTCGCTCGGCCGGCACATGCTGGAGGAGGCGATGGCACATGCGCGGGTGATGCGATGGTCGCGCGTCTATCTCTGGACGCTGGGAGGCTTGCCGGCCGCGGCCAGGCTCTATGCGGAGTTTGGCTTCACCGAGGTCCAGCGCCTGGAGGCCTCCCAATGGGGTGTGACGACAACGGAGCTCCGCCTGGAATGGTCCCCGTCGGAAATTCCCGGCAAAAGCAGGCTTTGACTCAGCCTGCGCGCCGCGTTTCGGCGAATGCTCCCGGCTTTTCCCGCGCGGCACGATCCGAATAGCCGGATAACACCCACCTCCCCGCGACGTCAGCTTCGAGGATGTGCCGGGAGGCGACGACCCGGATGATGCCTGCATCGCCGGGCGAGGCTGGCTCGTGAGCCTTGCGGCAGCGGGTGCGTATATGTCGCGGTTTCCAGCATGATGGGCCCGCCATCGGCCGGAGCGGTGAACCCCAGCGGCATGGCCCAGATGGCAGGCAGCCACGTCCGGCGCGGCGAGGGCACCGAGCGAGGCGCGCCATTCCGGACAGGGATCGTGAAGGGGCAGCAGCCGGGCAGGGCGCGGGCGGCCTTGGGCATGCTCCCTTCACGCGCTCCACCCCATTGTTTTCGAGCATCTTTATCCGCTCAAACGATTCCGTTTGAACGGATTTTGCTCTCGGCGCGCGGCCAGGGCCGCAGGTTCGGGGCTTGGCGCGCCATGCTGTCGCGAGGTGGAGCGGACCCCAGACGAATAACCTGCGGCACGGTTTCGCCGAGGATGATCCCAAAAACCGCGAGATGGGGAAAACAGGGCCGCTCAGCCAGATCATGGGCGCTTCGCCTGTCTTAACCTGGCCATGCCATCGCCAAGGGGCGGGAGCACAAGGCTGCAGGTTGCTTCACAGCCGTGTCGTCATCCAGCGCCGTGGAGGCGCCATTGCCCTCTCAAACAAGTCTTAAGGCGCAGGGGGTATGACACGCCACGGGCGCTGCTTCTCCAGCAAAGAGCAGCTGGAGGCCGGCACAGAACGGTGGCGCTGCGCAGCAGGAACCAGGCAGAGGAGGGTTCTTCGTCATGAGCACGCGCCACGCAGCCTGCTCGGCACTGATGAGGGCGTCCGCACGCGTGAAGAAATCCCTGGGCGTCCCCGACGGCCAAAGTGGGGTGGCACAGGTTATGGCGTTGCTGGAGCGCCATCTCGACCCAGCAGGCTGCACAATGGTGGCTGGGATTCGGCTGGGCGCGCATTCCGGGCATGGGCACACTAAAAATACATTCCTTCAAAT
>CANHTE010000130.1 GCA_947462945.1 Acetobacteraceae bacterium | reverse complement strand
GCCCGCGTGCGCTCATACAAATCACGCAGATCGGAATCACGCTCCGTCACGCGCAGCCCGTAGCGCACGCCATCATAGCGGGCGAGGTTGGAGGAGGCCTCGGCCGGTGCCACCACGTAATAGGTCGGCAGCGCGTATTTCGTGTGCGGCAGGCTGATCGGCACGATTTCGGCGCCCTGCTGCTTCAGCCAGTCCAGCCCCTGCTGCCACAGCGCCTCGATCTCGGGCGCCAGGCCCGGCAGGGTGTATTCCGCCGGTACGCCGATGCGCAGGCCCTTGACGCCACGCGCGCAGGCGGCGGCGAAGTCGGGCACGGCAAGGTTGGCGCTGGTGCTGTCCTTGGGGTCGAACCCCGCCATGGAGCGCAGCAGGATCGCGCAATCCTCGACGGAACGCGCCACCGGCCCCGCCTGGTCCAGCGAGGACGCAAAGGCCACGATGCCCCAGCGCGAGCATCGCCCGTAAGTCGGCTTGATGCCGGCAATGCCGCAAAACGCCGCCGGCTGGCGGATGGAACCGCCGGTATCCGTCGCCGTGGCCCCCATGGCCAGCCGCGCGGCCACCGCCGCCGCCGAACCGCCCGAGGAACCGCCGGGCACCAGACGCTTCTCCGGGTCATTCGCGCGGGACCAGGGGTTTTCCACCGGCCCGAAGGCGGAGGTAGTGTTGGAAGACCCCATGGCGAATTCATCGAGGTTGAGCTTGCCCAGGAACACCGCGCCATCGCGCTTGAGCTGCGAACTGACCGTGCTCTCGTAGGGCGGCACGAATTCGCCAAGGATCTTGCTGGCCGCCGTGGTCCGCAGCCCTTCGGTGGCGAATAAATCCTTGATGCCAAGCGGAATGCCCTCCAGCGCGCCCGCCTCGCCCTTGGCCCGCCGCGCATCCGAGGCGCAGGCCTGCGCCATGGCAGCCTCGCCCGCCACGGTGATATAGGCATTGAGGCGCGGGTTCAGCGCCTCGATCGCCTTCAAATAGGCGCCCGTCAGCTCAACCGAGCTGATCGCGCGCTGGTCCAGCGCACGCAGCCCCTCGGCGATCGTGTAATCGGTCGGGCGCATTATTCCACCACCTTCGGCACGCCGAAATATTCGCCCTCGCGGTCCGGTGCATTGCGCAGCACCGCATCCGCCTGGCCACCATCGGTCACCGCATCTTCGCGCCAGGGCAGCGCCACGGGGTTGGGCGAGCCGCCGGCCATGGGCTCCACGCCCTCGGTATCCACCGCCTGCAATTGCTCGATCCAGCCCAGAATGCCGTTGATCTCGGCCTGGAGCTTCTCGACCTCGGCATCATCCAGGCGCAGCCGGGCCAGATTGGCGACGCGACGCACCGTCGCGGTATCAAGCGACATATCGGGGCATACTTCCTTTGGTAAACGGGGCGGACCATAAGCCCGGGCATGGCTCTCATCAACATGGCCGATCTGCGTGCCCTTCTGCCCCGCCATGCGCGGCTTTTGGGGCTCGACCCCGGCGCCAAGATCATTGGCCTGGCGCTGAGCGATGTGACGCTGCTGCTGGCCAGCCCCTATGGCAGTCTGAAGCGCGCCAAGCTGCTGGCCAACGCAACCGAAATCCGCGCCATCGCGGAGAAGCAGGGCGTGGGCGGGCTGGTGGTCGGCCTGCCGCTCTCCATGGATGGCACGCGCGGCCCGGCCGCCCAGGCCGCCGGCGACTGGGCCCTGGCGCTCAGCGAAGCAGCCGCCCTGCCCTGCGCCATGTGGGATGAGCGTCTGTCGAGCGCCGCCGTGAACCGCATGATGATCGAGGAGGCGGACATGACCCGCAAGCGCCGCGCCGCCCAGGTGGATGCGGCGGCGGCGGCCTACATGCTGCAGGCGGCGCTGGATGCCAGCCGGCCCCGCTTGGACGCCGCCCCGCCACCGGGCTACATGAATCCCCCATGAGCGGTTTCTCCTACCCCATCCTGCCCACCGGGCACCTCCTGGCCATCGAAGGCCTGCAACCGCCGCATATTTCCGCCCTGCTGGATTTGGCCGAGAGCTACGCCCTGCTGAACCGCCAGGGCAAAACCCAGCGGGACCTGCTGCGCGGCCGCACGCTGATCAACCTCTTCTTCGAGGACAGCACCCGCACCCGCACCAGCTTCGAACTGGCCGGCAAGCGGCTGGGCGCCGATATCGTGAACATGTCGGTCTCCACCAGCAGCGTGAACAAGGGCGAGACGCTGCTCGACACCGCCTCCACGCTGAACGCCATGCACACGGATTTGCTGGTGATCCGCCACGCGCAGTCGGGCGCCCCCGCGCTGCTGGCGCAAAAGGTGGATGCGGCCGTGATCAATGCGGGAGACGGCACGCATGAACACCCGACCCAGGCGCTCTTGGATGCCCTGACCATCCGCCGGCGGAAAGGCCGGCTGGAAGGCCTCGTCGTCGCCATTTGCGGGGATGTGCTGCATTCGCGCGTGGCGCGCAGCAATATCCACCTGCTCTCGGCCATGGGCGCCAGCTTGCGCGTGGTCGGCCCGCCCACCCTCATCCCGGCCGAATGCGCGCGGCTGGGCGTGGCCGTGCATCACGATATGCGCTCAGGCCTGGAGGGGGCCGATGTGGTCATGATGCTGCGTTTGCAGCGGGAGCGGATGACGGCCGGCCTCGTGCCCAGCCCCCGCGAATTCTTCCGATTCTACGGGTTGGACGCCGCCAAGCTGGCCCATACCAAGCCCGATTCCATCGTGATGCACCCAGGCCCCATGAATCGCGGCATCGAAATCGACAGCGCCGTGGCCGATGACCCCGAACGCAGCGTGATTGGCGAGCAGGTGGAAATGGGCGTGGCCGTCCGCATGGCCGTGCTCGACGTGCTCTCGCGCGATTTGCGCCGCAACGGGTAACCGCTGACGGCCAGGGATGGGGGGCTGCACATGCCCCCCAAGCGCGCGTTCAGCCCGAATTCGTCAGGCGCTGCACCAGCATTCCCCGCCAGTTGAGCCCCCGATACGTCTCATAACCCGGCGTCACATGGTGGGCGATGACCCGCCCATTCGCCTCATAGAAGCCGGATGTGCCGGCATTGGGCGGCAGGACGATCACCTCCTCCAGCACACCAACCCCGTCCGAGGCAGCAATCACCCGGCCCTGCATATCCAGGATCAGGGCGCGGGTCGTCGCGACCTCCTCGGGCAGCAGGCGCACGCCGCGCATCACGGCATCCGCCTGGGGTCCCCAGTCGAAATGAACGCCCAGCACGCCCAGGACCCGGCCCTGCGCCTCGCCCCCCTCACGCACCGCGGCGGCATAGGTCGCGACCGGCACGCCGCCCAGGGCGGGGCAGCGGGCAATATCGGCCACCGCAAAATCATCGCCCGTGCGGGAGGTCAGCGCTTCGCGGAACCAGGCCTCGCCCGCCACGCTCATTCCAGCGACGCCGGGGAAGCGATCCGGCCGGCCATTGGCAATGACCCGCCCCGTGGGATCGGCCAGCCACAAATCCACATAGACGGTGTAGGCGGAAAGGATGACGCCCAGGCGCTTGGCGGCATGGGCGCATTTCGGGCCGGAGGGGTCGGCCACGGCCTCCACCATGGCGGAATCGGTGGCCCACCAACGCACATCGCAGGTGCGCTCATAAAGATTGCGGTCGATGATTTCGATGGCGTTGAGCGCCAGATTCACCATGCGCTGGCCCCGTACCTCACGCAGCATGCGGCGGCCCACCTCACGCAACTCGTCAAAGGCCAGGGAGAGTTCGCCATCCATCTCGGTCGCCAGGCGCGCAACCTCGCCCGCGACGCTTTTCACCTCGCCCGCCACGACGGAAAAGCCGCGCCCCATCTCACCAGCGCGGGCGGCCTCGATCGTGGCGTTGAGGGCAAGCACGCGGGTCTGCTGGGTGATGGCTTGGATCGCCTTGACCTTGGCGCCCGCGATGGCGGCAGCGGAATCCACCAGGTGAAGCACCCGCTCCGGTGCCGCCGGCGCCGCCTTTCCATGATCCGGCGCCATGGCGCTCCTGGAAGGAGTATCGATCTTCATTTGGCGTCATCCCGTAAATCCCTCCCCAGCTTGTAGGGTTCAGAATGTAAATAAAACGTAATGCGAATGGCAAGGCGGCGGGCCTGCTGTCCGACCGAAGGCTTGCGGTGTAGAGGGAGCATGATGCCGCCCTGCCACATCCGCCGCGCCCGTCCCGGGGAAGATGCCGCCCTGCGCAATCTGGTCCGCGCCGCCTATGCGCATTACGTGCCGCGCATCGGCGTCGAGCCCCTGCCGATGGTGGATGACTATGCCGCCCGCATCGCAGCGAACCAGGCCTGGGTGCTTGAGCAGGACGGCCAGATGCAGGGCCTGCTGGTGCTGGAAGACACGCCAACCGGCCTCCTGCTCGACAATATCGCCGTCACCGAAGCCGCGCGCGGCCAAGGTCTCGGCCGCGCCATGATCGCCTTTGCCGAGGCCGAGGCCCGCCGCCGTGGCCAAGCCTGCCTCTGGCTCTACACGAATGAGAAGATGACCGAGAACATCGCCCTCTACACCAGGCTGGGCTTTGCCGAGACACGGCGCGAGGAGAAATCCGGGCGCCGCACGGTCATCATGGAGAAGCCCCTGATGAGGGAAAGCCTGTGACCCGCCCCTTGCTCATCACCAATGCCCGCCTGCTGGACCCCGCCACGGGGCTGGACGCGCCCGGTGCCATCCTGATCGAGAATGGCCGCATCGCCAGCCTCGCCGGCGCGCCGGCCGAGGGCGCCGAGAGCTTCGATGCCCAGGGCGCCTGCCTGTGCCCGGGCCTGGTGGATATGCGCGTCAGCATCGGCGAACCCGGCGCCGAGCATCGCGAAACCATCGCCAGCGCCGCCCAGGCGGCGGCGGCGGGCGGTATCACGACACTCGCCATCCTGCCCGATACCGAGCCCGCCTTGGATGACCCGGCCCTGATCGAATTCGTCATCCGGCGTGGCGAGGCGACCGGCAGCCTGACGCTGCTGCCCTTCGCCGCCGCCACCCGGCATTGCGCCGGCAAGGACCTCTCCGAATACGGCCTGCTGCGTGAGGCGGGGGCGGTGGGGTTTTCCGATGGCGGCAAGGCCATCGCTTCCTCGCGCATGATGCGCCTGGCACTTTCCTATGCGCGAGCCTTCGGCGCCATGGTGGTGCAGCACCCCGAAGACCCCTCGCTCGCCGGCACCGGCTCCGCCACTGAGGGTGAATTGGCGACAAGGCTCGGCCTGCCCGGCATTCCGGCGGCGGCCGAAGCCATCCTCGTGGCGCGCGACGTGGCGCTCGCCCGCCTCACCGGCGGCCATGTGCATTTCGGCCATGTCAGCACCGGCGCCGCGCTGGATGTGATCCGCGCCGCCAAATCCGAGGGGCTGCACGTCACCTGCGACACGGCCCCCCCCTATTTCGACCTGAACGAAACGGCGATCGGCGACTTTCGTTCATATGCCAAGCTCAGCCCGCCGCTTCGGCGGGAGGCGGACCGGCTCGCCGTCGTTGCCGCGCTGGCGGATGGGACGATTGACGCCATCGCCTCCGACCATCAGCCGCGGGATGCCGATGACAAGCGCCTGCCCTTCGCCCAGGCCGAGGCGGGC
>CANHTE010000129.1 GCA_947462945.1 Acetobacteraceae bacterium | reverse complement strand
CCGCGCAGCCGACGTTCATGGTCGTAGAGCAGCACGCCGGAGGTGTTGTTCTCCAGCATGGTGCGCAGCAGGCCGGCGCGCTGTTCCGCCGCGGCTTCGGCCCGCACCAGCGGCGTCACATCCGCCACCGAGATCACGAAGCCGCCATCCGGCGTGGGGTCGGAGGCCACGTCATAGCGCCGGCCATCGGGCAGGTCGCGCTGCATGCGATGCGGCCTGCTGCGATCCAGGGCCAGGAAGGCCGCTTCCTGTGCTGCGCCGCCGTCGTCGCCCCCATAGAGGCCGCGCGCGCGCTGCGCCGCCAGGATCTCACGCTGGGAAATGCCCGGTTGGGCCAACAGGTCCGGCACGCCCATCATCTCACCCGCCAGGGCATTGGCCGCGACGAGGCGATGCCGCGCGTCATACAGCACCATGCCTTGCCGACTGTTTTCCAGCATGACCTGCAGGATGCCGGCGCGGCGCTGCGCTTCCTCCTGCGCATCCACGAGCGGCGTCACGTCCGAGATGGATACCACGAAGCCGCCCTCGGGCGTGGGGTCGGAAGCGACGTCGAACACCTCGCCCGTGGCGCGGCGCCTTTGATAACGGACCGGCCTGCTGCGATCGAGCGCCAGGGCCTGTTGCAAGAAGGCCTGCTCGGCCGCCGGATCATCCAGCTGTTCGAGCGGAGCCTGGTTGTGCATCACCTGATCATAGGTCTGGCCCACCATCTCCTCCGGCGTCGCATAGCCGGCGATGGCCATGCTGATCCGATTGGTGGCGATGACGCGGCGATCCGGCCCGTAGAGGGTGATGCCGTGGCGTGAGGCGTCCAGCGTTGCCGCAAGGGCGGCTGCCTGCGCCTGGGCCTGTTCCCGAGCGCGGACCAGATCCGTGACATCCGAAGTGCAGACGACGTAGCCGCCCTCCGCCATCGGGTCGGAGGTGACGTCAAAGACGCGGCCATCCGGGCGTTGGCGCTGGTAGCGATGCGGCAGGCGACGGTCCATCGCGTCGAAGCGGCGTTGCTGCGCGGCGCGTTCCTCGGCCGAGGAGCCCTCATATTCACGCTGGCCATGGATGATTTCTCTATGGTTCCGGCCGATCAGCGCCGATGCGTTGTCCAGCCCGGCGAATTGCGCCGCGATGTCATTGGTCGCAAAAACAAGCCCGTTCTGGTCGAACAGGGTGATGCCTTGGCGCGCGGCATTCAGCGTCGCGGACAGAAGTGAGGCGCGGGCCTGCGCCTGTTCTCGCGCCCGGACCAACTCCGTGACATCCGACAGGCAGACGACGTAGCCGCCCTCAGGCATGGGGTCCGAGCTGATGTCCAGCACGCGGCCGTCGCGCCGCTGGCGCTGATACCGATTTGGCCTTCGCCGATCAACCGCCCGCACATCCTGCATCCTCTGCTGGATTTCGGCCTCGCTCGCCCCCTCGAGGCGGTGCTGGGCGGCCACGATCTCGGCATGCGTCTGGCCAATCAATGAGGCCGCGTTGGCATGGGCGGTTAATTGGCCGGCGATGTCATTCGCGGCCACGGCGCGGCTCGCGGCATCAAACAGGATGATACCCTGGCGCGCCGCATTCAGTGTGGCGCCGAGCACCTCCGCCCGGCGCGCCGCTTCGCGCTCCGCCACCACGCGGGCAGTGATGTCGGTCAGGGTCAGGACGAAGCCACCATTGGGCACGGGGCTGGCGGCGACTTCCAGCTCCACCCCATCGGGTCTGCGCCTTCGGAGGGTCTTTGGTTCCGTCAGGTCCCTCGCCTGCAGCAGCGCCAAATTTTCTGCCCCCGCCGGGGGTGGGCCGAATTCACCGCGATCGAATTGCTCCTCGATCGTTTCCAGATAGGTGACGCCAGGCCGCAGCCAGCCCTGCAGCCCCATCAACTCAGCACAGAGTGGGTTGGCGGTCAGCAGTCGCAATTGCGAATCGAACAGCGCGATGCCGTGGCGCATATTGTCCAGCATCGCCTGCACGATGGCGGCGCGGGACGAGGCGGCGGCCTGCGCCTCCGTCAGGGCGGTGACGTCGGTGAAGGAGCGAACGCAACCTCCACCGGGAATGAGGTCTGTGCGCACCTCGATAATGGTGCCATCCGGCCTTTTGCGGGAATAGGTGCTCTCACCCTTCCACGGCTCGCGGACGCGGTTGCGTTGCCAACGTGTCGCCGCCTCGCCGAGGCCGTGTTCACCAAGGGCGGCCTGAGCGTCGCGCAAATCATCGAAATGCTGGCCCGGCTTCAGATGGCCGGTGGGCAATCCGGCCAGCCGCTCGCCGAGGGCGTTGCCCGTCCTGACATATCCATCGGCGTCATACATGATGATGCCGTGGCGCATGTGGTCCAGCACGGCCTGGAGCGTCGCGGCGCGATTATTCGCCTCGGCCTCCGCGGCGACCTGCGTCGTCACGTCGGTAAAGGACCGCACATAGCCGCCCTCGGGCAGCTTGTCGGTAATGATTTCCACCACCGTCCCGTCGGCGCTGGTGCGGCGGTAGCGATCCGGCCCACGAAGCGGCTCCTTCATGCGCTCAGCCAGGAAATGATCCGTGGTCACCCGGTCGCCATGGACGCCGAGTGCCACCTGCATGGCCCGCAATTCCCGGATATTGGTGCCGCGGGCGAAGGATTCCGGCGGCAAGCCGCAGAAATGCGCAGCCAGCCGATTGGCTGCCAGCACATCGCCCTCCGCATTGAACAGGGCCATGCCGTGCCGCGTGCTTTCCAGCATGTGGTTCAGCACCTCGGCGCGGTCCCTTGCCTCGGCCTGGGCTGCCTGCAACTGGGTGACGTCCGCCACCACCATCGCGTGGCCGCCATCGGGCAGCGGCACGCTGCGATGGCTGCTGATCACGCCCGTCACGGCGCGCTGTTCGAACCCATAGGCGACGCTGACGCGTGCGAGCCGATGCGCGACCTCGGCCTCGGGATCGCAGGGGCCGAACTCCCCGGCGAGGGCACGACGCATCAGGATATCCCGCAGATGCTCCCCCGGCTGGACCGGGCTATGCGCCATGATGCGATTATAGGCGGGGTTCACCTGCGTCAGCACGCGATCCGAACCATAGACGGCCACGCCAACCGGCAGCGCCTCCATCACTGCGTCCTGCAGGGAGACACGTCGGCGCAGATTCTGCTCGGCGAAGCGTGCTTCCGTGATGTCCGTGATTTCGGCCAGCCAGCCGCCATCGGGCATGGGCTGGTTGTCAAAGCGCAGGGTCTGGCCGTCCCGCCGCATCCGCTCATGCCGCCAGGATGTGGCGAGGGAGCGCGTGCTCAGGTCCGCTGTCGCTTCGGCGGCGTGGCTCGCATCGAATTCGCCGGCCCTGCTCTGCCGTTCGATGATGTCTCCAACCGCCATGCCGGGTTGAAGCGCGTCGGGCGGAAGCCCGAGAAGCCGGGCATAGGCCGGGTTGCTGCGTGCCAGCCGGCGCTGGGGGTCGTATTGCGCGATGCCGCTGCCCAGCCGGGCCAGGATCACGGCCAAGGCCTGCCTTTCCTCGTCTGCCGTGGCGCAGGCCTGGAGCTGTTCACTGATGTCCTGGAGCGTGAACACGTGCCCACCTTCGGGCAAGGGGACCAGGCGCAACGCCAGCCCACGCCCTTGCGCATCACGCAGCTGCCAATGATGCGGGGCCGTGAGATCCAGATCGAGCATCTCCTGCAGGCGCCTGGGCGGGCCATCGGGGCCCAGCGTGCCATTCAGCGCCAGCAGCCGCAGCACATCCGGCCAGGCGGCGCCTTCCTGCAACGCTGCCGTGTCCATGCACAGGAGCCGACGCATCTCGGCATTGGCCAGGACCAGCGCCCCCGCCCCTGAGAAAACCATCAGGCCTACCGGCAGGGCGGCCAGCACATGGGCCGATGGATGGGCCAGAACATGGGGGTGGGCGTCGCTGGGTGCGTCCATGGTCAGGGCTTGCCCCCGGGTTGCGGGCGCAGCGCGTGCCAGGCGCAAAGCCCAGCCGCCAGGACGCCGACGGCCAGGGCCTGGTGAAGCGTGCCGAGCGAGACCGGGACCACATGAAGCAGCGTCACGATGCCAAGCGCATATTGAGCCAGAATGGCAGCGGCCATGGTCCAGACCGCCTTGCGGGCGAAGCCAGCGGGCAGGCGCCTCGCCGCGAAGGCAGCGCCCAGCGCGGCCAGCAGCGTCAGGCTGGCCAGAAGGCGGTGGTTGAACTGCACGGCGGCCACATTGGCCGTCCAGTTGCGCCAGAAGGGCGCCAGGTCCAGGTAGCCGGCGGGAATGACCTGCCCATCCATCAAGGGGAAGCTGTTATAGGAAAATCCTGCCCGGATGCCGGCGACGAAGCCGCCCGCCAGCATCGTCAGTGCGGCGAGCCAGAATGCGGCGATGACCTGGCGGCGCAGGCCTTGATCCGTGACGGCTGGGGCCGGCCGCAGCAGGCCCAGGGCCGTCCAGAGGATCACGCCGAACAGGATGAAGGCCATGGAGAGATGCAGGACAAGGCGATAGGGAGAGACCGCCGTGCGGTCCGCATCGAAGCCCGAGGCCACCATGAACCAGCCGATGGCCCCCTGCATCCCGCCCAGCGCAAAGAGCAGCACAAGCCGGGGCATGAGCCCCCGGGGAATGGCCCCCCGCCACCAGAACCAGATAAAGGGCAGCAGGTAGGCGAGGCCGATCAGCCGGCCCCAGAAGCGATGCGCCCATTCAAGCCAGAAAATCCGCTGAAAACCCTCCATGCCGAAGCCGGCATTCTGGAGCTGGTATTGGGGAATGGTCCGGTAAAGATCGTAGAGTCTTTGCCATTCGGCCTGGCTCAAGGGCGGCAGGGTGCCCGCGAGCGGCGCCCATTCCATGATCGAAAGCCCCGACCCGGTCAGCCGCGTGGCGCCGCCCAGCGCCACCATGATCCAGATGAGCCCCGCGACACTCAGCAGCCACCAGGCCACGGCGCGCGGATTGGCGCTGGTTCCGCGCGGTGTGGCGGGGGAAAGGGCAGGAACGCTGCGTGCATCGAACGGCATGACGGCAACATAGTAGCCCTTACCCAGGGTTGTAGCCCATGCCTGATCGGAAGAATCGCCCCATGGCCGTCTTGTGGCGCCCGCCGGCCGCTGGTAACGCCCGTCCATGTCCGCCGCACCGCTGGTTTCGGTCGTCATTCCCGTGCGGAACGAGGCCCCGAACATCGCCCCCCTGGTCGCTGAGATCACGGCCGCGCTTGCGGGGATTTCGCATGAAATCATTTATGTCGATGATGGTTCCACGGACACGACGCCCATGGAACTGGCCAGCCTCCCGGCCGTCCGGTCTTTGCGTCACCGGTTCAGTTGCGGGCAATCCGCCGCCATCATCACGGGGGTGAAGGCGGCACACGGCGTCTGGATCGCAACCCTGGATGGCGATGGCCAAAACGACCCGGCCGATATTCCCGGCATGCTGGCGCGGGCCGAAGCGGCGGGCGGATGGGCCATGGTGGCCGGCCACAGGGTCAAGCGGCAGGATTCCTGGGTCAAGCGGCGCTCGTCACGGCTGGCGAATGGGATTCGCTCCGCCCTGTTGCGCGACGCGACGCCTGATACTGGCTGCGGCCTCAAGCTTTTCCCGCGCGACTTGTTCCT
>CANHTE010000128.1 GCA_947462945.1 Acetobacteraceae bacterium | reverse complement strand
GATGAGCTGACACGGCTCCGCCAGCAGCTGGACCAGCAGCTGCAACATCTACAGGGCGTCGTCTCGAAGCTCGCCAACCGCCTGCAGCGCCGCCTGATGGCGCAGCAGCAGCGCGCCTGGGATTTCGACCTGGAGGAGGGCATCCTCGACGTCGCGCGCCTCGCGCGCGTCGTGGCGAACCCCACGCTAGCCCTCTCCTACAAGCACGAGCGCGAGGCGGATTTCCGCGACACCGTCGTGACGCTGCTGATCGACAATTCCGGTTCGATGCGCGGCCGGCCCATCACCGTCGCCGCCATGTGCGCCGATATCCTGGCCCGCACGCTGGAGCGCTGCGGCGTGAAGGTGGAAATCCTGGGCTTCACCACGCGCGCCTGGAAGGGCGGGCAGTCCCGTGAAAGATGGGTACAGGAGGGCAAGCCGCGCAATCCCGGCCGCCTGAATGACCTGCGCCACATCATCTACAAGGGCGCTGACGCGCCCTGGCGCCGCTCGCGCCGGGCCATCGGCCTCATGCTGCGCGAGGGGCTGCTCAAGGAAAACATCGACGGCGAGGCGCTGCACTGGGCCTATAAGCGCATCCTCGCCCGCACCGAGCATCGCCGCATCCTCATGGTCATCAGCGATGGCGCGCCGGTGGATGACAGCACGCTCTCGGTCAATCCCGGCAATTACCTGGAGCGCCATCTGCGCGAGGTGATCAAGGAGATCGAAAGCCGCAACGCGGTGGAGCTCATTGCCATCGGCATCGGGCATGATGTCACGCGCTATTACCGCCGCGCCGTCACCATCGTGGATGCCGAGGAGCTGGGCGGCACCATGATGAAGAAGCTGACCGAATTGTTCGACGAAGACGCCGCCGAGGCCTGGCACCGTGCCTCCGCCGAGCGAGCCGCCGCCATCCTGTGAGCCGCGGGGCAGCGCTCGCGCGCGCGGTGATCGTCTGAACCGTCGTGCTGCCCTGCTGGCGGGGTCGGGGCTGTTATCGGCCTGCGCTGCCCATGCGGATGCCCCTTCCGCCGTCCCCCTCGCGCTTGATCCGCCCTCCCGACCCTTCCTGGTGCCGCTGGGGGGCCTGACGCTGAACACGGCGGCCTGGGGTTTCGGCGGCTTGTCCGGCTTGCATCTGGAGCCGGACCTGACCATCACCGCCGTCAGCGATCTGGGGCGTTGGTGGCGCTCACGCCTCATTTTGCGGCAGGGCCGCCTGGCCGGCTTGGGCGAGGTTCTTCACGGCCCCTTGCGGGATGCTGCGGGTGCGCCCTTGCGGCGCGGCACGGCGGGGGATGCCGAGAGCCTGGCGCGCCTGCCCCAGGGGGATTGGCTGGTGGCGTTTGAGCGGCAGCACCGCGTGATGCGCTACCGCGATATCGCCGGTGCCGGAACGCCCATCGAAGCGCCACCGGGCCTCGCGGCAGCACCGGCGAATGGGGGGCTGGAGGGCCTGACCCCATTGGCCGATGGCCGGTTGCTGGCGCTGGCGGAACAACTGCACGGCCCGGCAGGGCAGGAAACGCGCGCGGCCTGGTTCGGCACATGGCAGGCCGGGCGCGTCACCTGGCAGCCGACCAGCTACCTCCCCGCCCCCGGGCTGGAACCTACGGATGTGGCGCCCCTCCCCGATGGCGGCGCGCTGGTGCTGGAGCGCCGCTTCTCGCTGTTTGGTGGGTTCGGGGCGCGTCTGGCGCATCTCCCGGCCGAAATCCTGCGCGGTGCGCCGCCCCTCACGGGCCAGACATGGCTTGAAATGCCCCCCGACGCGCCGGCTGAGAACTGGGAGGGCGTGGCCGTAGCGCGGCATGCAGGCCGGGACCTCGTGGCCCTGGTGTCGGATGACAACCAGAGCCCGTGGCAGCAATCCCTTTTGCTTCTCTACGCCCTGGCCTGACGGCCAGCGCGGTCAGGCTCCTTTTTGCTCGGGCCGGCCGCCGCGGCCGCGCCCTGGTGCGTCGCTCGGATCCGTGTCGGTCGGGCCGCTCGGTGCCGGGCGGTTGCCACCGCGGCCGCCACCGGGCGGGTCCGTCGGGTCGGCATCGCTTTGACCTTGCCGGGGGGCATTGCCGCCGCGCCCACCGCCGGGCGGGTCCGTCGGGTCGGAATCGCTTTGGCCCTGCCGGGGCGCATTGCCGCCGCGCCCACCGCCGGGCGGGTCCGTCGGGTCGGAATCGCTTTGGCCCTGCCGGGGCGCATTGCCACCGCGCCCACCGCCGGGCGGGTCCGTCGGGTCGGCATCGCTTTGGCCCTGCCGGGGCGCGTTGCCGCCTCGGCCGCCACCAGCCGGGTCGTTTGGATCGGCATCGGTGGCACGCTGCTCTGGCCGGGGTGCCGTGCCGCCGCGGCCATTGCCTGCCGCATCACTCGGGTCGGCATCGGTCAAGCCGGATTGGGGGGGGCGTGGGCCGGATTTGGTGCCCTGCGCCAGGGCGTCACCCTGCGCGGCAACTCCACCCAGGACTGCAAGCTTCACGATGAGAAGGCGCCGGTGTAGCCGCGGGTCGAATGTGTTCATCTGGGCCTCCTCTTGCCCGGTAAACCGGGGCTTGGCTCGCGCTGGTGATGCAGCACAGCCTCCGATGATTCGCTGGGAAGGTGGCGAAAGCGTGATCAGTTGCTGCACGAGATACATCGCAGAAATGGTATCGAAGACGCGGCCCCGCCAGGGCGGCATCACATTGATTTACCGCCACCTTTCGTCATGAGCTCGTCGCGTGCTCCATCGCGGCGAGGACGCCGGCCGCCCCCACCAGGCGCATGCGGCCCTGCAAACGCAGGCAGGCGCCCAGGATCAGCCCGCGCGCCAGGAGATTTTCGGCGCTTCGCTCACCGGCGTCCAGCGCCGCCGCCACCACTTCCTCCGGCAAATCCCCCACCGCGACGGTGACCTGAAGGTCCTTCAGGTCGCTGTCGGGATCAAGGTCGCAGGCACGCATCCGCTGGATGGCCGGGTGGTCCGCATCCACCGCATTGGCGATGATGCTGGCCGCCGCATCGGCCTCCGGCGCGCGGGCGGCCAGCACCGTCACCGCATCGGCGATGCCCCGCGAAAAGCTGCGCCCGCGCCAGCCGGAAGTGGCGATGCCCCGCACCGCATCCCCGCCCCGGATCACCGCCAACCCGCTGGGCTCCGGCCGCGAAGGATCCTCGATCAGACCGACGCGCAGGGTGCTGGCGGGCGAGAGATGCAGCGCGATATCCCCGCCATTATTGACATGCGCCAGGCTGATGCCCGGCACGGTGAGGATGGCCAGCAGCACATGCTCGGCCACCGCGCCGGCCACCGCCACCATGGGTGTCACGAAATGCATCCGGTGTGGCCAGGCGGCCTCGGCCATGCGCTTGGCAACCGGATGCGTCAGCGCCGGCATGCGGCCGAACAGCGGCGCCCGCAGCACGGCCAGGTCCCGAGAGAGGGCCGGCAGCACGCCGTGCAGCGCCTGCCAGGCGGCCTCGCGCGCCTCGATCACCACAGGGCGCGCGCCCTCAATGCCGATGACGAGGTCTATCGGGCCATCCTGCAAATGCAGGCGGCCATCCGGCAGCAAGGTCCGGCGGGGGGGCGGCCAGTCCGTGCCGGGGCGGTGCATCATCCAGGCGCGCCCGGCCAGGGGTTTTCCGCATCCCAGGGCGCGCGAATGGCAGCCTCGCCCTGCTGTTCCAGCAAGGCGGCGAGGCTGAGCACCTGGTCCATATGCCCGCCCAGCGCGGCATAGAGATCGGCGCGCAAGGTGAATTCCAGCGGCGCAACCAGGGCGGGCGTGGGCACGTGGCCGAAGGCCTTGTCGGGCAGGCGCAGCACATCCGCCATGAGGGTGATCCCACCTCCCGGAAAGAGGTAGCAGGGCGCCCCTCCCATTGTGATGCGCACCTCACCGCGCTGCACGGCCCGCGTCAACAGGATGGGGTTTTCGGTCACGCCAGCCCGCAGCGAGCCGCCCGCGCCGGCCATGAACAAAATGGAGGTCAGCGCCGGTTCGCAATTCTCGCCGATGCGGGCGACGCTTTTCGCGACCGCCACCGGGGCCGTGGCGGGGATAGGGCGCAGCGCCTCATCCAACTCCACATACAGTGAGTCCTCGCCCGTCGTGCTGGTGAGCAACAGGCGCAGCCCGGGCCAGGCGAGCTTGGGGTCAATGCTCTCGATCAGGCTCAGCGGGTCCGTCACATCGGTCCCGCCCCAGCCGCTGCCCGGATGCGCCACCTGGAAATAGCGCCCGGGCGTCGAGCGACGCCCACGCACGCGAATGCCAGAGGGGCGCATGTTCAGGCATTTCCCGGCCTGGTGCTCGGTCAACACGCCGGTGATGTGGTCATCCACCACGATGACCTCATCCACATGCCCCTGCCATTGCTGCGCGAAAATGCCCACCGCCGCGCTGCCGCAGCCCACCCGCATGCGCGTCTCCGGCACGCCATTCACGATGGGCGCAGCGCCGGCCTGAAGCACCAGCGTGGAACCGCCCTCAATCTGCACCTCGATGGCCTGCTTGGAACAGAGCGCCAACATGGCCGCGCAGGTCACATTGCCCTCGCGCTTGGAGCCGCCGGTCAAATGCCGCACGCCGCCGATACTGAGCATCTGGGAGCCATATTCGGCGGTGGTCACATGGCCGATCTGCTCGCCCTCATGCATCACGCGGGCGGCTTCGGGGCCGAGATGCCGGTCGGTGTCTATTTTCGCCTTGAGGCCGCAATAGCTGAAGATGCCCTCGGTCACGACCGTCACCGTGTCCACCCCCGCATGCCGGCCGCCGACGATGAAGGGGGCGGGCTTGTAGTCGGGATAGGTGGTGCCGGCGCCAATGGCGGTGACGAAGGTGTCGCGCGTGATGCCGCCATCCCAATCCTCGGAGGCTTCCAGGAAGGGAACGAGCGGCGCATCGGTCCCGGTCAGCAGCACCAAAGGGTCCGTGCGGACCAGGCGGCCATCTTCATTGGCATAGCGATGGCAAGCACCAGCGCGGCCGGGGCGGATACGGCACAGCACGGGGCAGGCATCGCAGCGGACGATGCCATCGGCCTCGGCCGCGCCGAAGATGGAGGTGCGATCTACCATGAAGGGCCTCCGGCGGCTGGGGCCGAAAGGCCCCAGACCCCGATCCTTGGCGAATCCCCAAACTTGCCAGGTTGGGCGCTGCCCCAATGGCTGGGGTCTGGGGCCAATGGCCCCAGCCGCCGGAGGCCTCTTTTTCTTACCATCGCCCCGTCCCCTTCAACGCTTCCAGCACCCGATGCGGCAGCGCCGGAATCCGATGGCACTCCGCCCCCGTCGCATCCCGGATGGCGGAAAAGATCGCCGGGGCCGTCGCCACCAGCGCGGGTTCGCCGACGCCCTTCGCGCCATAGGGCCCAAGCGGCTCACGCTCCTCGATCAGGATGCAGTCGATGGGGGGCACATCGCCAAAACTCGGGATCAGGTAGTCATGCAGATTCTCGGTACGGCCGGGGATGTATTCCTCCATCAGCGCCAGGCCGATGCCCTGGGCAATGCCGCCATGGATCTGCCCCTCCACCAGCGTCGGGTTGATGGCGCGCCCCACATCATGCGCGGCGACGAAGCGCTGCAGCTGCACGGTGCCCAGCTTC
>CANHTE010000127.1 GCA_947462945.1 Acetobacteraceae bacterium | reverse complement strand
GCCCTCAAGCGGCTGGGCGACACCGCGCGCGAGACGGCGCGCCAGGTGCGCGAGGTGGAATACGAGAGCGCCCCGGCCGGCCAGACGGTGTTTCCCGCGGCCGCCGTGCAGGCCGCGCTGACGCGGGCGGGGGAGCAGCAGGAACGCCGGGAGGCAGAGGCGCGCCGAAGCCGCGAGCGCGCGATGGACGACGCGCGGACGTCAGTCGAACGCTTCGAGCAGCAATCCCGCGACGCCTTCGCCCGAATTGGTGAGACCGCCTTCGATCGGATCGGCCAGGGGCTGGTCAGCGCCTTCACCTCGGGCGGCAAGGCGGCGCTCGACTTCGGCAGCCTGGCGAAGTCGGTGCTCGTCAGCGCCGCCGCGGATCTCGCCAAGCTCGGGCTGGTCAATCCGCTGGCCAACACGGTGTTGGGCACCACGCGGCCGACGCTGGCGGGCGCCTTCGCCGGCGGCGGCGACGAGGCGTCGGGAGGCGCAATATCCGGCCTCTCCAACGTCGCCGCCCCCTCGATTTTTTCGGGCCTGGGCGAGAGCCTCGGCCTGACGGGCTCGGGAGGCATGTTCTCGGGCCTTGGTGCCTCGCTCGGCCTGACCGGCTCCGGCGGGCTGCTCGGGACCACCCTCTGGACCACCTCCTCCGGCGCAGCCGCCACCGCAGCCCTGCCGGCTGGTGTCGCCGGGCCCGTGCTCCCCGCCTCAGGCCTCGGCACCGCCGGCATGGGCACCACGCTGGGCAGCCTGCTGGGTGGCGCCGGTGCTGGCTTCGGGGCGGGGATGCTCACCTCCTCCATCGTGGGCGGCACGCGCGGCACCGTCGGCCCAGGTGGCACCATCGGCGCCGGCGCGGGCGCGCTGGCAGGTGCCGCCATCGGCTCGATCATCCCCGGCATCGGCACACTCATCGGCGGCCTGATCGGCGGCGCCATCGGCGGCGGCGGCGGCGCGCTGTTCGGGCCGACCAAAAAGGGCATGGCCCAGCGCGCCGGCGGCGACGTCTTCTACGGCGTCAACGAGGCCGGCCAGCTCGCCATCACCGCCGCCCGCGGCAAGCGCTGGGACGAGGACGGCTCGCGCACCGCCGTGCAGGAGCAGCTCGACCGCATCAACGCCGCCATCCGCGAGCGCGACCTACGCTTCGAGGGGATCACCGGCGCCCTCGGCTTTGGCCAGGCCAGTGGCAGCCCGCGCGAACTCGATGGCGGGGCACTCACCCGCGGCCTGCGCAGCGGCAACGCCAATGTGCAGACCGCCCTCGGCACGCTGGGCGGCCGCGGCGCGGGGCTGGAGGAGGCGCTCAACGCCGTCGACTGGGTCCGCGGGATCTTCGAGACGCTCAGCAAGCCCGACCGCGTCAGCAGCTTCCTCAAGGCGCTGGAGGACCTGAACAAGACCTTCGACGAGGCGACGGCGCGCGCCCGCGACCTCGGCCTGTCGGAGGCTGACCTCAACGCCCGCCGCGCCGAGCGCATCGCGCGGCTGGAGGAGGAGCGCGCCAATCGGCTGGGGGCGATCGACACCAACCTCTCCGCCCGCGGGCTACGCCTCGTCGGCGACGAGCGCGGCGCCGATCTCACGGCCTTTGACAACACCGCGCGCGAGGAGGTGCGCCAGCTCCGCGAGACGCTGTTCCAGCTCGGGCTGGAGGGCACCGCCGATTACTGGAACCGCATCACCCGCCTCGAGCAGACGCTGGCCGGGGAGCGGCTCGCCATTGCCGAGCGGTACAACCAGCAGGCGCTGGCGCAGGAGCGCGCCCGGCAGGCCTCCGCACGCGGATTGCTGGAGCAGCTGACCCTCGGCGACCTGGGCGGCCTCGCCCCCGAGACGCGCTACTTCGCGGGGCTGCAGGCGCTGAACACGGCCCGCGGCACCCTTGCCGACGGCGCGACCCAGGAGGAGGTGGCCGACTTCGCCCGCCTCGCCCAGGCCGTGCTGCCGGTCGCGCGCGACTTCCTCGGCACCTCCGACCGCTACGCCGGCCTGGTCGCCGATATCGCCAGCACCATCCGCCAGTCGGTCCCCGGTGCCGACACGGCGAACCTCGCGGCCCTGCTCGAGGCGCAGGCCACCGGCACCGACCGCGTCGAGCTCGCAATCCTGTCGGCCGGTCAGCAGCAGACGGAGGTGCTCCGCACCCTGCTCGTCGAGCTGCGCCGCCTCACAGCGCAGAACGAGGCGCTGCTGCGCCGCGTCGCCTGACCTTCTTGAGGACCCACGATGCCCATCCTCGGCTACCGCACCCAGCAATCCAGCGACACCACCGGCACCGGGCCGCTTGCGCTCAACGCCGCGCCCTCCGCGATGCGGGGCTTCCAGGGCACCTTCGGGAGCTCGGCTCGGCGCGTGCTCTACTGCATCTCCTGGGCGACCGGCTTCGAGATCGGCCATGGCCAATTCGACGGCGGTAGCCCCGGCGCGCTCACGCGCGCGACCGTGCTCGCCAGCAGCAATGCCGGGAACCCCGTCGCCCTGCCCGCCGGCACCAAGGACGTCTTTGCGGTGCTGGAGCCGAATGCGCGCGAGGTGCTGCCGCTCGCCGCCGGCGCCACGCTGAGCCTCGCCGACCTCGGTAACCTTGTGGTCTTTACTGGGGCGGCGCCCGCAATCCTCGCGCTGCCCACCATCGCCATCGTCCCGCCCGGGATGGGCGTGCTGGTGCGCAACAGCGGCACGGCCGAACTGACTGTGGATCCCGCCGGCACCGAGACCGTCAATGGCGGCGCCACCGTGACGCTGAACCCGGGCTTCTCGGCGGAGCTGTTCAACACCGGGACGGGCTGGACCGCGCTGCTCTCAGCGCCGCAGAACTTCGGCCGCATCGTGGGCGAGCTGATCCCGATCGCCAGCACCTCGCTGCCGCCGCTCTGCGTCTGGCCCAACGGCCAGAACCTCTCGCGCATTACCTTTGCCGCGCTCTTTGCCGCGCTGGGCACCAGCTACGGCGCCGGCGATGGCAGTTCCACCTTTGGCACGCCCGACCTGCGCGGCCGCGCCCTCTTTGGGCGGGATAATCTCGGCGGCACAGCCGCCAACCGCGTCACCCCCGGCAATAGCGGCATCGCTGGCAGCACCCTGGGTGCGGGCGGCGGCGATGAGCGCATGCCGGCCCATGCCCATGGGGTGGGCGATCCCTGGCACGCCCATGGCGCCTGGTCCGGCAATGCCGGCGCCCACAATCATGGAACGGCCTGGCCCTTTGGCGTGGGGACGTCGTTCGACGGTGATTCGGGGAATTGGTTTCCAGGACCGCCCTCGGGGGCTGGCCCCTTCATCCGCACCGAAAACACCACCTACATCGACCAAGGCGCCCTCATAGGCTGGGTCGGCGATCATGCGCATGGCATCGGTATTGGCGGCTCGGGCACCGGGATCAGCATCCAGACCGCCGGCGCGGGCGGCTCGGCCAATATGCCGCCGGCGCTGATCGGCAATTACGCCCTCTTTGCAGGAGTTTGAGCCATGCCAGGCATCGAGATCGCACGCGCGGGCTATGACGGCTTTGCCGGCACGCTGGAACAGCGGGTCACCGACTTCATCGCCGCCCTGGAGGCGCATCGCAGCTCCGTCGGTATCCCCGCGCCGGTCGAGGCACCGCTCATTGAGGCCATCGCCCGCGCTGGAGGCATGGACGCGGTGACGATAGTCGATCCACTGCCGCCACCCCCGCCGCCCGAACCCGCCATTCCTCCGCCGGTGCTGGTCCCCAAGCTCCTCGTGGTCGAGCGCATCGGCGCTGCCGGCAAGCTGCGCGACGCTCGCGCCGCCCTCAAGATCGGCCGCCCCGACGCTGAGCTTACGGATGCCGAGCTGCTGCTGCGCGAGCGCTGGGAGGCGGCATCGACGATCGCGCCGGACGACGTCCAGTTGCGCGGCTTTCTGGCGGCACTCGGGCTCGACCCCGACACGATCCTGGCAGCTTGATCCATGCCCACCCGCCCGATCCTCACCCCCGGTGGCCAGCCCGCCGCGGTGATCATCCTCGTCGAGATCGAAGTCCGCGGCCAAGGCGGCTGATGTCAGGCAGCGGAAATCAGGAGGCTGATCCATGGAAGCCTTTGCCCCCGCCGCAGCCTTCGCCCCCGCGACACTGCCAAGCGCCCTTGCCAGTTCAGGCAATCTCCGCACGCTGCGCATCGCCTCGGCCGGCTACGCCAGCGCGCCGGCCGACACACCCGCCAGCACGCCCTGGACGCCGCGCCTGCTCGGCGATGTCGAGATCGGGCAGAGCGCAGTGGACGCCCTGGGCCTGGGCGGGCGCGCCGCATTGGCCGCAGCCGCCATCGAGATTTGGGATGGCGATGGCTTCGCCGCCGACCTCGCGCGCTACGGCACCGCCACCGGCCGCGCCGTCTCGGTCCGTCTGGCCGATGTCAAAAATTCTCGCGCCTCCGACGTGGGCACACCGCTCGCCCAGGCCCGGCTGGTCTTTGCGGGCACCGTCGCAGCGGTGGACCGCACCGACGGCCAGCGCGCCCGCATTGCGCTCGCCGATGCCACCGACCGGCTGAACACGCCGCTGCAACCCATCCTCTACCAGGGCACCGGCGGCCTCGAGGGCGGGTCGGACCTCAAGGGCAAACCCAAGCCCGTTGCGCTCGGGCGCATTTTCAACGCGGCACCGGTCTTTCTGGGGAATATCGACCTCGGCGCTGGCGCGCTGCCCACCTGGCAGTCCTCCTGGCGCGCCGTCCAGGCCCATGACGCGATGCGGATCCGCGGGGTGGCCCAGACCCTCGTCGTGGGCACGCCGACGGTTGGTCAGGCGCGCGACTGGCCGGCGCAGGGGTGCTTCCAGATTGGCGCGAGCCCCGACGGCGATGTCACCTGCGACCTGCGCGGCGACGCCGGCGAGGGCTATGTCGAGACCACCGCCGGCGTGCTGCGCCGGCTGCTGCAGACCCTCGGGCCAGGCTTTGGCGCCACGGAATTCGACGCCGACGCATGGACGCTGGCCGATGCCGACCTGCCGGGGGCCATCGGCTTTTACCAGGCGGCGACGCCGACCACCGCGCTGGCTGCCGCCGAGACCGTGCTGGCAGGGTGCGGCGCCATTCTCGCCGGCGACCGCACCGGCCGCCTGCGGCTCTCCGACCCTCTGGCGCGCGACACGGTGCCGCAATTCGACATTCCAGCGCCCTGGATCGTGGCGTGCCGTCCGCTCGCCCTGCCGGCCGCCTTTCAGCCGCCGCCGCGTGTCGTCGAGGTTGGCTGGGGCCGCAACTGGTCGCCGCTCTCCAACATGGCAGGCAGCGTCCCGGCCGCCGACCGCCAGCGGCTCGAGGCCGCGCAATCCATCGCTCGGGCGGAGAGCGCGCTGGTCACCAGCCGCGTCGCCCAGCAGCGCAGCCTGACACTCCCCGGCCTCTACGCGACGGAGGCCACGGCGGCGGTGCGGGCTGCACGCTGGCGCGACTGGATCGAGCGCGGACCGCGGCTAGTGGCCGTCACCATCGACCGCTACCTCGGCCAGATCGAGATCGGCCAGATCGGGCGCATCGCCTATCCGGCCTATGGCCTCGACGCCGGCCTCACGGGCGTCGTCGTTGGCTGGCGCGAGGCGCTGGCCGGGCGCCGCGTCGAAATCATCCTC
>CANHTE010000126.1 GCA_947462945.1 Acetobacteraceae bacterium | reverse complement strand
GCGCCCTGGCGCCCCTGGTCCTTGCCGCGCCTGCCCAGGCCACGGCGCAGGAGCGACGCGACCATGAGCGTGCCCGCGCCGCGCTGGAGGCCGGGCAAATCCGACCCCTCTCGGACCTGCTGGCCGAGGTGGAGCGCCGCTTTCGCGGCCGCGTGATCGAAGCCGATCTGGAGCGTGACGATACGCAATGGCTCTATGAACTGAAGATCCTGCCGCCCAACGGGCGCATCTTCATCGTCGAGCTGGACGCAGCCACTGGGGCGCTGGTGCGCGCGCGCGGCCCCGTGCAGGAGCGCGTGCCCGGCGAAGTCCAACCCCGCCTGCCAACCCGCCAATAGGCCAAGGCCTGGATTACGCTGGACGACAGCGGCCCGGCCAAGCATCCTGAAACCCATGCGCCTCCTGATCGTCGAAGACAGTCCCGAACTTCTCCAGCAGCTCCGCGCCGGACTGACGGAAGGCGGCTTCGCAGTGGATAGCGCCATGGATGGTGAGGAAGCCCTGCATCTGGGCGAGACCGAGCCCTATGACGCCGTGGTGCTCGATCTCGGCCTGCCCCGGGTGGATGGGCTCACGGTCCTGCGGCGCTGGCGCGCGGCCGAGCGCGCCATGCCGGTGCTGATCCTCACCGCCCGCGATTCCTGGAGCGAAAAGGTGGAGGGGCTGAATGCCGGGGCCGATGACTATCTGGCCAAGCCCTTTGCCATGGCGGAGCTGGTGGCGCGGCTGAATGCGCTGATCCGGCGCTCCAATGGCGTCGCGAAGACGGAGCTGGTGTTTGGCGAAATCCGCCTCGACACCGCCGCCCGTGCCGTCTCCCGCGCGGGCCAGGCGGTGCGGCTGACAGCGCTGGAATATGGCATGCTGGCTTATCTCGCTTTGCATGCCGGCCGGCCGATTTCCAAGACCGAGCTGACCGAGCATCTCTACGCCCAGGATTTTGACCGCGATTCCAACACGCTGGAGGTCATCGTCGCCCGGCTGCGCCGCAAGCTGGGCGATTCGCTGATCGAAACGGTGCGTGGCCAGGGCTATCGGCTGGTGCCTGGGTGAAGTCCCTCACACGAAGGCTGACGCTGTTCACCACATTATGGGTGGCGCTCGGCCTGGGGCTGATGTGTTGGTTCGTGGTTCGCACCGATGAGCGGCAGATTGACGCGGCCGCGGATGCGCGCCTCGCCAGCCTGCTGGATGCCGTGGTGGCCGGCGCCGCCTTTGACCCCGCCGCCGGCCCCCTGCTGACACGCCCTCTGGCAGATCCTGAGTTCGACCGTCCCCTCTCAGGGCATTACTGGCAATTGACCGGCCCGGGGGGCAGCCAGGCCACCTCCCGCTCGCTCTGGGATTCCCGCCTGCCCCCCCCGCTGCTCGCCCCCCCCGGCGTGCGCGCCCGCGATGTGAACGGCCCGCGCGATGAGCCCATGCGCATGCTGGAGCGTGACGTGCAGATCGAAGGCCGGCTTGGCCGGGTGCCCATCACGGTGCAGGTGGCCGTGCCGAGGCAGGAGACGGATGCGGAAATCGCCTCGCTGCGGCAAAGCGTCATCCTTGCCTTTGCCCTGTTGGGGACGGGGCTGGTGGGCGTGGTGGCCCTCATCGTCCTCTGGGGCCTGCGCCCCTTGCGCCGCACGCAGGAGGAGTTGGTGGAGGTCCGGGAGGGGCGGCGCCTCCATATGGACGTCATCGCCCCCACCGAGATCGCGCCCCTCGTGGGCGAGATCGAAGCGCTGATCGAGCAGAACCGCGCGACGGTGGAGCGCGCCCGCACCCATGTGGGCAATCTGGCTCATGCGTTGAAGACGCCCATCGCGGTGCTGCGCAACGCGCTGGAATCGGGTGATGTGGCGGGGGCGCGTGCCCAGGCGGCCACGCTTGAACGCCTGGTGCAGCACCATCTGCGCCGCGCCAGGGCCGGTGCCCTGGCCGGCACCGCCGGCGCCGAAAGCACGCCGCTGGCCATCGCCGAGGCGCTGGCGACCGCGCTGCGCCGCCTCACGGCCGCACGCGGCATCATCATTCGTGTGGTTGGCGAGGCGGGGGCACGCATCCGCGCCGACAGCCAGGACGTAACCGAAATGCTCGGCAATCTGATGGAAAACGCCTGCAAGTATGGTGTGGGCCAGGTTTTGGTGCGGGTGCGGGCGGAGGGCGCGGGGCGGATCACCGTCGAGGTCGAGGATGACGGGCCCGGCCTGCCTGCGGGAGAGGACGCCTCGGCCCTGCTGCGCGGGGTGCGGCTGGATGAGGCCAAGCCCGGTTCCGGCCTGGGCCTGGCCATCGTGTCGGATTTGGCCTCGCTGTATGGGGGGCATCTGACCCTGCAGCAGGGTCAGCGGCTTGGAGGGCTGGTCGCAAGGCTGGACCTGCCGGGGCGCCTCGCGGCTGATCTGTAACCCCCGCCGGCCAAGGCCCGGCGAAACGGCGGCAGAACTTGCATCGCGGCGCCGAACACGCCATAAGGCAGGTCTTCCAAACCAACTTCATCAGAGGTGGGTGGCCTTCCGGGGCCGCCCTTTCGGCATTTGACCATCGAAAGACCACGCCACGAAGGGCTCGACGCCCGCATCGCCGACCTGGTGGCCCCCACGATCGAGCATCTGGGCTATGAGCTGGTCCGGGTGCAGATCAGCGGCAAGGAAAAACCGACCGTCCAGATCATGGCGGACCGCGCCGATGGCACGGCCTTCACCGTCGAGGACTGCACCGAGATCAGCCACGCCGTCGGCGCCGTGCTGGACGTGGCGGACCCGATCAAGGCCGAGTGGATGCTGGAGGTTTCTTCCGCCGGGATTGACCGCCCGCTGACCCGCGCCAAGGACTGGAACACCTATGCCGGCCATGTGGCGACGGTCGAGATGCTGATCCCGATCGAAGGGCGCAAGCGCTTTCGCGGCATCGTCCTCGGCGCCGATGCCGAGACGGGCCGCCTGCGCCTGGATGAGGGGCCGGAGATCGCCCTGCCGCGTGACCAGATGCGCCGCGCCAAGCTGGTGCTGACTGACGAATTGATCGCCGCCACGGCGGCGCAAATCAAGGCCGCAACCGCGGTGAATGCCAATGCCGCGTCCGCGGCGGAACAAGGGAACTGAAGCATGGCCCTGGATGTTGCGATCCCCCGTCCCGAATTTTTGCAGGTGGCCGAAGCCGTCGCCCGCGAGAAGATGATCGAGAAGGAGGAAGTGCTCGAGGCGATGGAACTCGCCATGGGCAAGGCCGGCCGGCAGACCTATGGCATCAACAAGGACATCCGCGCCGAGATTGATCGCAGGAACGGCGCGGTGAAGCTCTCCCGCTGGACGCTCGTCGTGGCCGATGACGCGCTGGAGGATGAGGAAACCCAGATGCCGCTGCGCATCGCGCAGAAGGTGCAGCCCGGCATCAATGAGGGCGAGTATATCGTGGACCCGCTGCCGCCGGTGGATTTCGGCCGCATCGGCGCGCAGACCGCCAAGCAGGTGATCGTACAGCGCGTGCGTGAGGTCGAGCGCAAGAAGCAGTTCGACGAATACAAGGACCGCGTAGGCGAAATCATCAACGGCACCGTCAAGCGCACCGAATACGGCAACCTCATGGTGGAACTGGGCAAGGCCGAGGCGCTGCTCCGCCGTGACGAGACCATCCCCCGTGAGGCCTTCAAGAATGGCGACCGCGTGCGCGCCTATATCTATGACGTGCGCGAGGAACCGCGCGGCCCGCAGATCTTCCTGAGCCGCACGCATCCGGGCTTCCTGGCCAAGCTCTTTGCCCAGGAAGTGCCCGAGATTTATGATGGCATCATCGAAATCAAGGCGGTGGCGCGGGACCCCGGCAGCCGCGCCAAGATGGCCGTGATCAGCCGCGATTCGAGCATTGACCCGGTTGGCGCCTGCGTCGGCATGCGCGGCTCACGCGTGCAGGCCGTGGTGGCCGAATTGCAGGGCGAAAAGATCGACATCATCCCCTGGAGCTCCGACATCGCGACCTTCATCGTCAATGCCATGGCTCCGGCGGAAGTGGCCAAGGTGCTGCTGGATGACGAGAGCAAGCGCGTCGAGGTGGTGGTGCCTGATGAGCAATTGTCCCTCGCCATCGGCCGCCGGGGGCAGAATGTGCGCCTGGCCTCGCAGCTGACGCGCTATGACATTGATATCATGACGGAAGCCGGCGAAAGCGAGCGTCGCCAGCTGGACTTCAACAAGCGCAGCGCGCTGTTTGTCGAAGCGCTGGACGTGGATGACATGATTGCTGGCCTGCTGGTGACCGAGGGCTATTCCACCATCGAGGAAATCATCGATGTGGAGGAAGAGGAGCTGGCGGGCATCGAGGGCTTCGACGAAGCCATCGCGCTGGAGCTGAAGCGGCGCGGCATGGCCTTCCTGGAAGCCAAGGACGCCGAATTCGAAGCCCGCCGCGTGGAATTGGGCGTGGAGGACGCGATTGCCGAAATCGGCACCTTCACCTCCGCCATGATGGTCCAGCTGGGCGAAGCGGGTGTGAAGACCCTGGACGACCTGGCCGACCTCGCCTCGGACGAGCTGGTGGAAATCCTGGGCGCCGAGGTGATGGATGAGGATACGGCCAATGCCGTCATCATGGCCGCCCGCGCCCATTGGTTTGACGGGGAAGCGGATGGCGAAGCTGCCACAGGCTGAAGCCACCCCGGCAGCCCGGGCGGCGGACATCCTTCCGGATGACGCCATCGCGCGGGAGCGTGGGCCGCTGCGCCGCTGTATCGTCACGCGGCAGACGCTGCCCAAGGAGCAGATGATCCGTTTCGTCATCGGCCCCATGCGTGAGCTGGTGCCCGATCCGGGTGGACGCCTGCCGGGCAGAGGCCTATGGTTGGTCGCCAAGGATGAAGTGTTGCGCAAGGCGCTGAAGCAGGGTGTCTTCGCGAAGGCTGCGCGGGGCACTGTGGGTGTGCCGGGCGATCTTGGCACGCTCATCATCTCCGGCTTGCGCCAGCGTGTCCTGGATTTTCTGGGATTTGCGCGGCGCAGTGGTGAGGCGGTGGCGGGAAGGGAAGCCGTTCTGGACTGGCTTCGCCACGGCAAGGTGGCGCTGCTGATCCAGGCTTCGGATGGCAGCCCCGCCGAACGAAGCCGGCTGATTGGCGGCCGCACCGGGCCGCTTGAGTTTCCGGTGCTGACTCCGCTCACGGCCGCGGAGTTGGGTGGAGTTTTTGGGCGGGATCGCGCCGTACACGTGGCGATTTCTCCCGGTCGGATGGTTTCCTCGCTGCAGGCGGAAACGGCACGTTTGGCCGGTTTCGTGGCAGTTTGAGGGTGAAGGATTGAGTTCGGAACGACGAATGAGCGACCAGAACGAACAGGATGCGGCCAAGAGCCGATTGAGTCTTCGCCCGGCAGGCCGGCTGGAAATGGGCAAGACGGTGGATGCTGGCAGCGTCCGCCAGAGCTTCAGCCATGGCCGCAGCAAGGTCGTGCAGGTCGAAGTCGTGAAGAAGCGGCCGCCCGGCAGTGGCGCGCCCTCCACCACGCTGCGCGCGCCAACGGCGCCGGTGCGGCCCGGCGCAGCGCGCCCGGCTCCCGGTGGTCATGCGGCCCCCGGCAATGCCCCGGCCAGCAATGCCCCGGCCAGCAATGCCCCGGCCGGCCCTGCAGCCGCCGCGGC
>CANHTE010000125.1 GCA_947462945.1 Acetobacteraceae bacterium | reverse complement strand
GAAGGCGTGCGTCGGAGCAAACCCCTGCTCGAACAGCAGCCGCATCGGGTCACCCTCATAGCCAAAGCCGGGCTGGACGCCGACGAAGACATTGCCGAAGCGCTCACCCAGGATGTGGATGCTGGCGCCATCGCTTTGCTGGCGGCCGGGGGCCGGGCCCCATTGCTTTTCGATCTCGCCGAGCCAGCGCTGCTTGCGCACATGCTCATCCGTGCTGACGCGCGCACCCACATTGGCGAGCGAGCCATAACGCTCACGATTGCCGTTGATGATCGCCTCACGCAGCGCGTCCACGCTCTCGGGCACATCCACCGCATAGCCCTCGGCCTTCATGCCGAGCATGGTGGCGTGCAGGCTCTCGAACACCGAAAGATAGGCGGCGGTTCCGGTATTCCCGGCATTGGGCGGGAAGTTGAAGATGACGATGCCGACGCGGCGCTCGGCCCGCTCCTTGCGGCGCAGCGCGATGATCTTGCCCACGCGCTGGGCCAGCGTGCCGGCGCGCTCATGATGCGCGACCATGTCCCGCCCGCAGGAGACGCCATCACAGCCCGGGCAACGATCCTCGGGCGTGGTGGCGCCGCAGCGGCCGCCGAAGGTCATCGGCATGATGGCGCCATCGAGTTCCGGCAGGGCCACCATCATGGTGGCCTCCACCGGCGTCAGCCCGCGGGCATCCTTGCGCCATTGGAAAATCGGCTGAAATTCGAGAGGGTGCGCGCCGATATAGGGCACATCCAGCGCCGCCAGGGTTTCCTCGGCCGCGCGGGCGTCATTATAGGCCGGGCCGCCCACCAGCGAGAAACCAGTGAGCGAGACCACCGCATCCACGGTGGACTTTCCGTCCTGCATGAAGAAGCGCTCCACCGCCGGGCGCTGATCCAGGCCAGAGGCGAAGGCCGGCACGACCTGCATGCCGCGCTTCTCAAACTCGGCGATCACCCCGTTATAGTGACCCGCATTGCCGGCCAGCACATAGGAGCGCAGCAGCAAGAGCCCCACCCGGCCCTGGCCCTGCGTGCGGGGCAGCGCCGTCACATCATCGGCGAAAAGGCCCGGAATACGTGGGTGGTACAGCCCCACCTCCGGGTATTCGATGGGCGCCGAAGGCTGCGAGACCGGCGCATCGGCATAGCGCTTGGCCAGCAGGCGCACGAGGTTGGCCAGGTTTTCAGATGACCCTGCCAGCCAATATTGCAGGCACAGCATATAGGCGCGCACATCCTGCGCGACGCCGGGGATGAAGCGCAGGAACTTGGGCAGCTCCTTCAGCATCTTCATCTGGCCCTTGCCGGAGGAGCGCGGGCCCTTGGAGCCACGCAGCCGCTTCAGCATCCCCAAAATGCCCGTCGCCTCGGCCGACATGTCGAACTTCTTGAGGCGCGTGAGCTTCACCACCTCGCCCGCCGACATCATGCCCACCATCGCCGTGCAATGCGGCCGGCGGGCCTGCAGGGCCGGCATCACCATGCGCACATGATCATCCAGGAACAGCATGGCCGAGAGGATGATATCCGCCTTCGCGATATCGGCGTGGCAGGCGGCCAGCGCATGCGGATCACTCGCCCATTCATCGGCCGAGTGAACCACCAGGCGCAGGCCAGGCATCTCAGCGGCCAATTCGGCCTGAGCGCGTTCCACCGCCGCGCCAAAGTGACCATCCATGGTCACGATGACGAAGTTGAGGGGCTGCCCCCCCTTAGCGGGAGAAGTGTGCTTTTGCGTCATACAAGGTCTCTACCGTGATGGTACGGATGCCGTTCATCTCAGCAAAACGCTCCGTATTTCGCTTCGCCTTGCCGCGGACAAAGAAGGGAATTTTTTTCAATTCCTTCTCACCGTCAGCGCTCCAGACCATCTGGGCCGGGAGCTCCACAACAAGGCTTGGCACGGAGGAAAGCTCTGCCGGGGCAGGCTCGGGAACCCTTTCGGGTATCGCGGTCGCGGCATGGCCGAGATGCGAGGGAGCAGCCTCAGGGTGGAATTCGAAATCCTCGCGGAACATCCCAATGAGATGCTCCTCCAGGCCCATCATCAGCGGATGGACCCAGGTGTCGAAGAGGACATTGGCGCCCTCGAACCCCATCTGAGGCGAGTTGCGCGCCGGGAAATCCTGCACATGCACGGGGGCCGAGATCACCGCGCAGGGCACGCCCAGGCGCTTGGCGACATGGCGCTCCATTTGCGTGCCGAGCACCAGTTCCGGCTGCGCGGCGGCGATGGCGGCCTCCACTTCCAGATAATCGTCGCTGATCAGCGCCTCCAGCCCGTGGGCCTTCGCGGCTTCCCGCACATCCCGTGCCTGTTCGCGCGAGTAGGTGCCCAGGCCCACCACCTGGAAGCCCAGCTCCTCACTCGCCACCCGGGCGGCGGCGACGGCATGGGTCGCATCGCCAAAGATGAAGACGCGCTTGCCGGTCAGATAGGTGCTGTCCACGCTGCGCGAATACCAAGGCAGGCGTGACGTCTCCTCGGCCAGCAAGGCGCTGGCGTCCAGGCCGGCCAGCCCTGCCACCTCGGCGATGAAATCCCGCGTGGCGCCGACGCCGATGGGCACGCAGCGCGTCTGCGGCTGGCCCAGATTGCGCTGCATCCAGGCGGCCGCCTGGCCGGCGATTTCGGGATAAAGCACCACGTTGAAATCGGCGTCGCCCAACCGCGCGAGATCGGAGGGGCGGGCCCCCAGGGGCGCCATCACATTCACCGCCACGCCGATTCGCGCCAGCAATGCGCGCACTTCCTTGATGTCATCACGGTGCCGGAAGCCCAGCGCCGTCGGGCCCAGGATGTTGCAGCGGGGCGGGCTGCCCGGCGCGCGCTCCAGCTTCACCGCGAAGCGACGGATCAACTGGTACAGCGTCTCGGCCGCGCCCCAGTTTTCCTTCTTCTGATAGGCTGGCAACTCCACCGCGATGATGGGAATCGGCAGGCCCGATGTGGCGGCCAGGCCGCCCGGATCATCCTGGATCAATTCGGCCGTGCAGGAGGCACCGACCAGCATCGCCTCGGGCTGGAAGCGCTCATAGGCGTCCCGCAGGGAGGTCTTGAACAATTCTGCCGTATCGCCGCCCAAATCGCGCGCCTGGAAGGTCGTGTAGGTGACGGGCGGGCGGGAATTGCGGCGCTCGATCATGGTGAAAAGCAGGTCGGCATAGGTGTCGCCCTGCGGGGCATGCAGCACGTAGTGCAGGCCTTCCATGGCGGCTGCGATTCGCATGGCACCCACATGCGGCGGGCCTTCATAGGTCCAGAGGGTGAGCTGCATGGCGCTAGCGTCCGATCGCCGAGGGGCTTTGCCCGGAAGCGCGAATCGGCCGTTCGGCCAAAGGCACCCTCAGCACATCACGCCGCGCGAAGGGGCGCGCGAAAAGGCTGGCGAGGTCCGCCGCCTGGTCGTAGCCCTGCACCGGCGTGAAAACGAGTTCGATCGACCATTTGGTCGTGATGCCCTGGGCCTCCAGCGGATTCGCGAGGCCCAGGCCGCAAACCACCAGATCCGGGCGCGCGGCGTGGCAGCGATCCAGCTGCTTTTCGACATCCTGGCCTTCGGAGATCAACGCCTCGGGCGGCAGCAGCGGCATTTCGGCGGCCAGATGCTGGCGATGCAGATAGGGCGTGCCGATTTCGATGGCCTGCATGCCGCATTCGCGCGTCAGGAAGCGCGCCATCGGCACTTCCAGTTGCGAATCGGGGAAGAAGAAAACGCTACGGCCCGTGAGCTTCGCGCGCGGCGCGGCCAGGGCCTGCTGGGCGCGGGCTTCGCCGGCGGCGGTGGCGCTGCGGAAGCGCTCGGGCGTCACGCCGAAAGCCTCGGCGGCGGCACGGAGCCAAAGGGTCGTCCCCTCGGCGCCCAGCGGGAAGGGGGCTGGCAGATGCTGGGCGCCGCGCGCCTCCAGCAGGCGGCCGGTCTCGGCCAGGAAGGGCTGCGCCAACAGGAAGCGCGTGCCCTGCCCCACCACGGGCATGCCGCCGGCGCGGCGGGCGGGCAGGAAGGCCAGGCGCTCGATTCCCATGGCGCCAAACAGGCGCATGAACTGGTCCTCGACCACATCCGCCAGCGCGCCGACGACGAGAAGCTGCGCCTCATCGCTTTGCGCCAGTTCCGGCACCAGCGCGGCCAGGCAGGCATCCTCGCCCTGGGTGAAGGTCGTCTCGATCCCCGAACCCGAATAATTCAGCACCCGCACCCCATTAAAGCGGCGGTCCAGGCGCTGGGCGGCACGATTCAGGTCAAGCTTGATGACTTCCGAGGGGCAGGAGCCCACGAGGAACAGCAGCTTGATGTCGGGGCGGCGCTCCAGCAGGCGCGTGACATTGCGGTCCAATTCCTCCTGCGCATCGGCCAGGCCGGCCAGGTCACGCTCGTCGAGGATGGCGGTGGCGAAGCGCGGCTCGGCGAAGATCATCACGCCGGCGGCGGATTGCAGCAGATGCGCACAGGTGCGGCTGCCCACCACCAGGAAAAAGGCGTCCTGGATCTTGCGGTGCATCCAGACAATGCCGGTCAGTCCGCAGAAAACCTCGCGCTGGCCGCGCTCACGCAAGATTGGGCGCGAGTCGCAGCCAGCCTCGACGGCGCGGTCGAGCGTGACGCTCATGCGCTTTCGGCCTGCAGGCGCGCGGCACGCAGCTTCAGGATGAATTGCGTGGCGTTGATGACGTAGGCGGAATAGGCGGCCAGGGCCAACCACATCTGGAAATGCGTGTCGCCCCAACCGCTGAAGAGCGCCGCCAGATAGGCGGTGTGCAGCGCCAGAACCAGCATGCTGAACACATCCTCCCAGAAGAAGGCGGGCGCAAAGAGGTACTTGCCGTAAACCTCATGCTCCCAGATGCAGCCGGTGACCATGATTGTGTAGAGCAGGAAGGTCTTGAGGACGATCGAGCCCTCGGCCCAGGCCAGGCCCTCGCCGCTGCCGAGATAGCGGATCACGAGGCCGACGCTGACAAAGAACACCAGGAATTGCAGTGGCGCGAGGATGCCCTGCACCAGCGTCCAGGGCGTGGCGTCGCGGCGCAGCTTTTCCTCGGGCGTATAAAGGGGCGCGCGTGCTGGCGTATGCTTGTGCTTGCGGCCGGACGCCATACCGTAAGGGCAGGAATCCACGGCATTGATCAACCGATCTAGAACGGGATCTGAAAGCATCTCTCGACTACCCCTCCGCTGTGGCGGCCGCGAAAGCTGACAGGGAAAACGGGAGGGCATTGTTCCATCCCCGTTTATGTCGGCCGCTTCGTGACCCCTTTGGATGGTGTCAGGCTAGGAGGGAGGGGGTCCGGGTGTCAAGCAAGATTGACGTAAAGATCAATTGACAATCATCGCCAGGGCGGGGAATGATCGGGCTCCAGAGGGTTCTTGAGGAAGCCGCCATGATGTTACAAAGCTCGGCCAGGCAAGCGGCCCCCCAGCCCCGGATCCGCCAGATGGAACGCCCCGCCGCGAAAGTTATTTTTGGCCGCAGGCTGGGGGCAATCTCTCAGCAGATCGCCCTGGCCCTGGGGCAGGATGTCGTTCCTCTTCTGCATGATCTGCGCCAACCTATCGAAGTGGCCGAGATCGAGCGGTTGACCGGGGCCGCCGCGCGCGGCGACGCAGAGCCCCTGGCTATAGCCATCCGCCG
>CANHTE010000124.1 GCA_947462945.1 Acetobacteraceae bacterium | reverse complement strand
AGCCTGAGCGGCGGTGCGGGGAATGACACGCTGGTGGGCGGTGCGGGCGGAGACTACCTGGATGGCGGCACGGGCTCCGACCAGTTAGAGGGGGGCGCCGGTGCGGACCGCTTCTACTTCCGGACTGCTGCGGAAGCGGCAGGGGACACGATTACCGACTTCAGCGTGGCCCAGGGCGACAGGATTGATTTGCGGGCCATCGACGCCAATGCATCTCTTCTGGGTGATCAGGGCTTTGGTTGGATTGGCGGCGCGAGCTTCGGCAACGTGGCCGGGCAGTTGCGCTTCGCGGGTGGGATGTTGGAGGGCGATGTGGACGGCAATGGCGTGGCGGACCTCCAGATCACGCTCTCCGGTGTGGCCTCGCTCAGCGCGGCCAATATCTGGCTGTAGGGGGGTCTGACGGTCGAATGGGGATGACCGCCCGTCGCCGTCCCCACTCCAACGGAAACGGATCCATCAGCCCCGGCAGCGTCATCCCTTCGGACTGTCGCCCGTCCAGGATCGCCCCCACGATTTCCGGCGCGGGCAGCGTGAGCCGTAGGACGAGTAGATCTTCTCCGCCGCTGCACCACCGCCTCGCCCACGGGCAGGTCATCCCCGCGTCCGCCGCGCACCACGCGGCCGCCGAGCGCGGGCAATTCCTCCAGCGCGCGAATCCAGCCAGGAATGTCCGGGCGCGGGGCTCCATCGGCGATGCCACCTTCCAGCCAGGCATGCGCATTGCCATGCACCAGGTCGCCCACGATCAAATCACCTGTCGCATCGATCCGCGCCACCGTCTGTGTCGTCGAAACGCCGGGGTTGCGCAGCTCCGTCAGGGTGATGGTCTCGCCCGAGGCCAGGGTGATGCGGTGCTGGCCGCGGAAGGTCTGGCCGATCGGCTCCAGGCGCGGATAGGTCGCCGCGGTGAAGGCGCCGGTGCCGATCCAGAAGGCCCGCTTGTAGGCATCGACCCCGGGCAACGCAGCGGCGGTCGCCGCCGAGGCGGTGGAGGTGGCACCGAGGGCGTGGAACACCGCGAGCCCGTTGAACTTGTCCGGGTTGGGATGTGTCACGACCACCCGGGTGATCGGGTTCGGCGTCGCCGCCCGTATGGCGGCGACCATGGCCTCGGCCAGGGCCGGGGTGAACTGCGTGTCGAAGACGGTGACTTCGCGACCGTCATCGTACCAGTAGGTTCGGGTGTCGAAGCCCTGCGAGTCGGACTGATAGGTGCCGAGCGTGCCGGCATCAGCGGGCAGGACGATCGCGGCGGCCAGCATGGCCGCGGCGAGGGTTGCGGATCGGGACATCGAAAGGCTCCTGATGCTGTCACCCGGGATGGACGACTGCGTGAAGCATCGACGATGCGGGGCATGACGCGTTATCCTGCTTGCGCCAATGAATAATGCAATCGCGCCAATCGACCCGGACCTGGCAGAAGCCGAGTTCCTGGGCCTCGCCGAGACCCTGCCGGCCGGCGAGGTTGCGCAGCATCGGCATGGCCGGGCGCAACTGATCTACGCCATCACCGGCGCAATGACCGTGACGACCGCTGCCGGCGCCTGGGTTCTGCCGCCCAGCCGGGCCTTGTGGGTGCCGGCCGGCGAATGGCACGGCCTCCGCCTGCGTCGCCGGGTGGAGCTGCGGACGATTTATGTCGCCGGCGAGGCGGTCGGCGTGCCGCCATGGCGGCGCTGCGTTGTGGTGGCGGTGCCGCCGCTGTTGCGGGAGTTGCTGCTGATAGCCGTCGCCGAATCCATGGCCGGGCGGCTGGATGACGCGAGTCGCCGGCTCGCGCGGGTGCTCCTTGACCGTCTTGCGGCTCTACCCGAACTGCCGGTCCACTTGCCCGAGCCCCGAGATGAGCGCGCCCGGCGGATGGCGGCGCTGCTGCGCGCCGATCTGGCCGCATCACGGCCGCTAGCCGCACTCTCGGTCCATACAGGGGCCAGTCGGCGCACAATGGAGCGATTGTTCGTGAATGAGACGGGGCTGTCGTTGGGTGCATGGCGTCAGCAGCTTCGGTTGCTGCACGCGCTGGACCTGCTGGCAGGCGGAGTCGCGGTTGGAGACGTCGGTTTTGCGATCGGGTACCAGAATCCATCGAGTTTCAACGCCGTGTTCCGCCGTGCTTTCGGCACCACGCCAGCACAATACTTCGAGGCATGAGAGGGCGGCGCCGCTGATCCTCGGCCTGCTGAAGCGGGCAGCCGAGGCCCAAACCATCGGTGCCCGCATGCTGGTGCTCGAGGAAGAGCTCGACGGTCTCTTCGTGAGCGGCGATGCCGACACCTTACGGCTGGCGGTGCTCACCGCGGCACTCGGCGCGCTCGGCGGTCGGCTGCGCGAGGCGCACTTGGCCGCCCACATAGGCATGCGCGCAGCTCTCGATCCGGGACAGCGCGAAGCTTACGCTCGGCTGCGCCGCTACACCGCAGTGCCGTAGAGACGCCGTCCCAATCGTCCCAGCCAGCGAGACGCGTCTCACGGAACCCAGAGAAGGTTGGATTCCGGTTGCCACCGCTGCTCCAGTATCTCCCCGAACAACCATTCACCACGTATCAGACGGCGCCGTGAACCGCAGGTTTCCTGGGGCTTTGCCACGTGGGCTTGAGGGTTGGAGAACGCAACGAACCCGGAAATCTCTCTCCGGAGCGCCCAAATTCTCCGAAGCTTGAGGGTAGTCCGATTTAACCCCCAAGGTTCAAGTGACTGAAATTAAGCGTATTTCCTTGGGCTGTGCTTGCGGCTTTTCGGCATCGCCAGCGCCTTCCAAAAGAGTCTGGGAGAACAACTCCTACACCACGCCTCAGGGCACGATGTCCAAGAACGGCCCCGGCCCCACAGCACCGATGTCAGGCCAGCACGAATCGCCTTCGAGTTCCGCGCCCGCCGAATCGTGCGGCAGGAGCCGAACATCTTTCCCAGGAAGTCGTAGGCCAGCGCATAGCCCTCAAGATCGCGGCACCTACAACCATCCACGAGCCCGAAAGGCCACGAGATCAATACCCGGCGGCGCATACCAACCGCCTGCCCCATATCGGGCGCCGAGTTGCAAAGCCACGTCCTTATTCCCGAACGGAATCCGTAACGGCGTGCTCTGCTCAGCGAGGCTCCCGCTTTGTCTGGCCTTGGCCGACTTGTTGCTGACGATTTTCTCAGCCTTCTGGCCCGCCTGTTCAGATCGGGCTTTTCTTTTGCTTGCCGGTGGCGTGGCCGGCCCGATAGAAGCTGGCATCCGACGCACGCCAACAATTTGACGAGACGGCGATGGCCTGGCGGCCGGAAGTGAAGCCTTCGCGTCGGCGGAGGCCTCGGATGGCGCCTTGCGCGATGCATGTTGGTCGAGAAAAGCCCGGCATGCGGCGCTGGATTTGGTGTAGCCCCGCGGAGGCTTGAGCCCCTTCTGCTGCGCGAGGCTCTCGACGAAATTTTTCATTGCTGGCGTCGGTGGTCGATCTGGGCCCTTGCCGACAACTGTGCTGCCAAACACTCTCGCATCAACTGCGCAGGCGCCCTCCTGCAAGCGGCCGATGATCCGGCTAGCTTGGGCGCAGACGGCATCTATTGCGCTGACCATGTCCTGATGCCCCAAGAGCACATCATCCAGCAGCCTCTCCATCTGCGCTGTCACTCCAGGGTCGACCAACGCCGGATCGGCCCGTTCCAGCACCGCAAACAGGGCCAGGCCGCGGTCAGTGGGCACGATGTGCTTGCCATCTGCCTGCAGAAAATCCTGTTGCTTGAGGCCCCGAATGACCTCGGCCCGCGTCGCCGGTGTGCCGATGCCCTTCGCTTCCTTTAATCTTTCCCGCAACACATCGTCCGCCACGAAACGCCAGGCATTCTGCATGGCATCGACCAAGGTCCCTTCATTGTAGCGGGGCGGTGGCCGGGTCTCCTTACCCTCGATCTGCGCGTCATAAAGCCGGGCGGTTTCGCCGTGCCTCAGAACAGGCAGCATCTGCGCATCCTCCCCCTTTTCGTCAGCAGGTTGCCATTCAGGGAAAGCCGCTCTCCAGCCCAGTTCGATCGGTTGCCGGCCGGTGGCGCGAAACTCACTGCCGCGGACGTCCATCGTCACGGTGGTCTGCCGGTAGCGAAAATCCGCCATCATTGCCGCCAAGTAGGAGCGGGCGATGATGTCGAATAGCCGCCGTTCATCGATCGAAAGCCGAGGCCAAACCTCGCGAAGCGTCTCCACCGTGTTCACGTTTGGAATAATGGCGTGGTGGCTCGCTCCCGCCAATCCTTTGTCATGGAAGTTGCCGCTGGCACCTGTCCGGATCACGGGAGGCTGTGGAACCGGAATGGCGGCGAAGGCTCGCCCAACCTGCAATCCGGCAATGATACGAGGGACATCGCCGAGCAGGTTTTCCGGCAGGTAGCGGGTCTCCGCCCTCGGGTAGGTAATGATCTTCTTGCCCGCGCCGTCGTAGAGTTCCTGGGCCACCTCCAGCGTGCGGGTGGCCGACCAGCCAAAGCGCGAGCCGCACAGCTTTTGCAGCGAAGGCAGGTCGTGCAAGCGCGGAGGTCCCTGGCGCTTATCTTCGACCCTGACCGCAAGCGGCGCCTCAAAATCCTCGGCCGCCGCGGCGATGGCCTCCGCTTCCGTCCGTTTAAGAATTCGCTCCTTTGGGGCATGGCGCAGGCGGAGTTGTCCCGCCGCCACCTCGGCAGTCGCCACGACCTCGAAGTAGGTCTGGGGCACGAAGTCGCGGATCTCCAATTCCCGCTTGCAGACGATGGCCATGGTGGGAGTTTTTACCCGCCCCACGCCGATAACAGTTCGGGCGCCACCACCCAACGTGACGGTCGCAGTGCGGGTGAGCGATAGATTGTAGATCTGGTCAGCCTGTCGTCGCGCGACGGCGGACGCATAGAGCCGAGCAAAGTCGCCATTCGGCTGGGCCCTGGCGAAGGCATCCCGAATGGTCTGCGGGTCCTGCGCCGTGAAGATCACTCGCATCACTGTGCCACGATAGTTGTAGTGCTCCAGGATCTCCTGGCCGATCAACTGGCCTTCACGGTCGCAATCCGTGGCCAGCCAGACGCGACTGGCTTTCTTCAGCGCCATATGGATCGCCTGGAGCTTGCTCGCCTTGTTTCCGCCGGCTGCTGGCTTGGTGCCGTAGAGACCGTCTGGCCGCAGGAGAACCGGGCTCCACCGCTTCCAGTCAGCCACGACCTCCCCAGGCTCCAGCAGATCAAACAAATGACCCTCAGCTGGAAGGATCGCGCCATAGCGCGCACCAACGGCCATGCGGATGTCTTTCGCCTGGCTCGTCTTCTCGGTGATGACGATCTGATCGGTCATGCTCACGAGAACGTTCTTTATATGTTCTCTACGCCGCTGACCAGATGCCAAATCGAGGCGACGGCGCTAACCGGCGGGGGCGGCAAATGCGCTCGCGAATGATAGAGTGTGATCCGGCATTGGGGTTGGCAGCAAACCAGCCTTTCCTCCCGCATCGCCAGGGCCTATCTGCGGGATGGCGGTGCGGCCCAGGCGCTCGCTCGAAATTCCGCAGCCTGGAGCGCGTCCCTCCCTCTCGTCTCACAGTGAGTTCTACAAGCATGAGCTTGGATCATCCGCCGCACGCGATGGCGCCGAATGCTGCCGACACGCAGGCAGGCGACGTTGT
>CANHTE010000123.1 GCA_947462945.1 Acetobacteraceae bacterium | reverse complement strand
CGATGCGAGCCTGGGGGCGGTGGCGATGTGGGGCAGCGTCAGGCTGGCCGCGAGCTACACCTTCCGCAGCCGGGAATTCGAAGCCCAGCCCCGGGCGGCGCAATATGGTTCCCTCAGCCTCTCGGCGCGCTTCTGATCGGAGCCGCCGTGACGGGCCTGCCGCGTTTGACCTGCATGCGCGCCTGACGCGTCAGCTGCGCGTGATGGTTTGCAACACGTCAAACCCTTCGAAGCTGGGCGGGCCCAGGGTCAGGTTCCGGCTGCTGCCGGCGCCGGAATGGGCCTGACGGAACTGAGCGGATTTGGTCCAGGCCTCAAAATCCGCGCGCGAGGCCCAGAGCGTGGAGGAGGTGTAGAGGATGTGGTCCTCCGCCTGCGGCCCCCGCAGAAGCTGGAAGCTGACAAAGCCGGGCAGCTCATGCAGGCGGCTCTCCCGCGTCAGCCAGACCTGTTCGAATTCGGCGGCGTGGTCGGGAATGACGCGAAAGCGGTTGGCGGCAACGAACATGGAATGATCCTGCGAGGAGAGCCCCGCATCATGCCATGCCTGGGCGCGGTGGTCAGCGGGTGGTGCGCGTCTGTGCGATACGGACCGGGGCGCCGCTGCTGCTGCTCTGCACGGTCCGCGCCTGGCCGTTGCGGGCCGATGTCGCGCGCTGGGCGGAGGGGCTGCGGCGTGGGGCCACGGTGCGGGTGCTGTAGGAGACCGGGCGGATCATGTCGTCCGCGGCATCGGCGATGCTGCTATTGGCCGGGCGATTGTGGATGAAACCGTAGGTGGGATATTCGCGGCCGAAATTCTCGGCCGTCCAGCCGACCTGGACGCGAACGCGGGTCCAGGAATTGTCGCTGGAAACATCCATCACCTGAACATTGCGCATGACGGTGCCACGGCGAATGCCGGGCCCACCCCAATTCGCATGGTCAATCTCGATCAGCCGGGCGTTCAGCACCCGAGACACCACGGCGACATGGCCCGAACCCATGGAGCCCGAGCCCGGCCAAGCCAGAACCGAACCCATCTGCGGCCGCTGCCCACGGGCGTAACGCCCCGCCGCATTATGCCACCAGTCCCGGCCATTGCCGGAAATCTCCATGCCCGTGACCGAGCGCGCATAAGGCACGCAGGTCAGGCCACCGGAGACGCTGCCGGGCCGGGTCTGGCGCGCCCGGGCTTGCCGGTTGGCGGCCGAAGCGGTGGCGCGGGGTTGCGGCGCCGAAACCCGCACATCCGACCGGCCATCCCCACGGGAGGCCGCAGCCTCGGGCGCGAAGGGTGATGCAGCGAGCATCAGGCACAGAGTCAGTTTCGCGAGCTTCAGACGCATGCAGCACCCCTTCTGGGAAGGCAGATTCTGGGAAGGCAGAATTGTTTCGGCGTGTTTCGGCGTGTTTCGGGTAGCCATGGGAGGCTGGCGGCGCAACCGCGAAAGGCGACACACGGCGTAACTTGCCGTGATTCGTCCATATGGGAGCGACGGATGGATGCAAATCAGGACAACTATCCTGCAAACCAGTGCGCGGAATTTTCGTGTCACAGTGTTGCGACCGATATGTCACACCTGCCGGAGTAGTCCTTCCCGGTCTGGGGCAGCATCATTCGGCGGCCCGTCAATCATGCTGCCGGGGGGCTGAATCAAAAAACGCGCCGGCCCGTAATGGCCGGCGCGCTCAAGTCTTCATGATTGGGGCCATGGATGCCCCGACCGGCCATTACTTGCAGGCGGTGATCATGATTTCCACCAGGTGCCGCGGATCAGCCATATTGGCTTGCACGCAGGCGCGGGCCGGACGGCCGGCATCGCCCAGCCATTCCACCCAGACCTTGTTCATCGCGTCACGGTCGCGAATATCCTTCAGCCAGATTTGCGCCTGGAGCAGGCGCGTCGTGTCGGTGCCATTGGCCTCCAGCAGCGCGTTGATCTTGGCGACAACCTGCTTGGTCTGGCCGGTGACGTCCTGGCTCAGGTCATCGGCGGTGATGCCGGCGAGGTAGACGAAGTTGTGATACTCGACGGCGCTGCTCAAAATCTGATTGCTGCCGGTGCGGTTGATCTTGCTCATCTCGGGCGTTTCTCCTGCTGGATGGAAGGCAGAGAGACTTACCGCAGCCTGCCCTCCGGCGGAAGGCGTCCTGACGGCGGCGGGCGTGCCGGGGTGCTTGAACGGCCGCTCAATCCTCCCGCCCGTAACCCTTGCGCAGCCAATCCACCATCGGCAATGCGGGGGGCCGCCCGGCCCGGGCGGCGCGGCGGCGGGCCGAGACGGCGTTGAGCAGAACCTCCCCGCTGGTCGCGCGGTGCAGCGTCAGCCGGCGATCAAAGCGCTCGGCCGAGCCGGGATGCTGGCCGATCAGCACGATGGTGGCCTCGGGCAGGGCCTTGGTGATCAATGTCAGCATGGCGTCGGCCGCCGCCGCATCCAGGCTATCCGTGGCATCCCCCAGCAGAATCCATTGCGGCCGCAGCAAGAGCAGGCGCGCGAAGGAGAAGCGCTGCTGCTCGGCCCCGCCCAGCACATCCACCCAGTCCTCCTCGCTATCCAGGCGATCCCCCAGGCGCCCGAGCCCGACTTGCTCCAGCGCCTCGATCACCGCCTCATCGGTGATATCGGGTGAGGGCAGGGCCAGCGCGTTGCGCAAGCTGCCCTCCGCCAGGAAGGCGCGGCGCCCGATGGCCACCATGCCCGCATCGGCCGGGAGATAGATATGCCCGCGCCCCCAGGGCCAGATGCCGGCCAGCACGCGGAACAGGCTGGCCGCCGCCTCTGGGTCCCCGTCAATCAGCACGTGCTCGCCCCGCTGCACCCGCAGGTCGAAGCCGGAGAGCATGGCCGTTCCGTCCGGATCGGCCACCCAAAGGTCATCGAAACCCAGCCAGGGGCCGGGCGCGCGGTCCAGGTCAATGGCGGTCTCGCCCGTGCGGGCGGCTTCCAGCGCCACGGTCTGCACCGCCTCCTCCAGCGCCAGCACGCGCTCCACCGAGGCCCGCCACTCGGCGATGCGCGGCAGATTATCCACCGGCCAGGAGAGTGCCGCCGTGACTTGCTGGAAGGCCTGGGCCGATTGCACCAGGCGCCCCAGGGTCAATGTGCCCTCCAGGAAGCGCGGCGTGCCGACGATCAGCGGCAGCACGGCGGCCAGCGCCGCATAGCCGGAGGAAAAGGCGATCAGCCGCGCCAGCCCGACCGATTGCGCCCCCCAGGCGAGGGCGATGGTCTCGAAGCGGAAGCCCAGCCGCTCACGCGCCGGGCGTTCGGCGCGGGCGATGGCGATGGCCTCGCCACATTCCCTGGCGCGGACCAGCTCGAAGCGGAAATCGGCCTCCTTCGTCTGCCGATGATCCGTGGCGCTGACCAGGGGGCGGCCCAGGATGAAGGCAACCACCGCGCCAATCCCGGCATAGATCAGCGCCAGCAGCACCAGATGGCCCGGCACCTGCACGCCGCCCAAGCGCACCCAACCCGAGAGCGACCAAAGAATGCCCACGAAGGCCACCAGCAGGAGGAAGCAGTAGAAGAAGGTGCTGGCGAGATCGACCGCGGCCTCGGTCAGCACGCGCACATCCTCGGCCACGCGGCCGTCAGGATTGGCATGGTCGCCGGGGATCAGGCCGGCCTGGTAGTGCCGCCCATCCTGCATCCATTCGCCGATCACGCGCTCGGTCAGCCAGCGGCGCCAATCCAGTTGCAGACGGCGCTTCAGAACAAGATGCCCCATATTGGTGAGCATCATCCCCAGCAGGATGGTCAAAAACACGAAGATCTGTGCGGTGGCGTGCTCGGTCGAGCGGCGTTCCAGCGCGTCGAACAGATCGGCACTCCAGACATTCAGGCGCATGGCGAGAGCGACCTGCATAATCACCAGTAAAGCCAGGCCGCCCACCATGAGGCGCGGCTTCCAGCGCCCGGCCAGTGTCCAATAGGGGCCGGTGAGGCGGATGAAATCCCGGAAGAAGCGTCTTGGGGCGGTGGCGTCGGAAAAGTCGCTCATGCCGCGAGGTTGGAGCAGCGCCCGAACATCCTCATCCTCACCAAGCCAGTGCCGCCGAGGCGACATGATTGCGCCCGGGTGTCACGGTCCTGGGGGGGGGAGCCTCAGCCGTTCCGGGACGGGGCCGCCGGACCAGCCGGTTGCTCCGCCACCACAAGCTCGGTTCGGGGCCTTGGGTTGCCACGCCCCATGTAAATTTTACGTCAGGCGGGAACAGCGTAGGCGCTGCCGGAGGCGGCGGCGCCGATCATCGTTTCATAGACGGCCACGCCATGCACCGCCTCATCCAGCGGCAAGGGGTAGGCCGGGCCGCCGGCGACCGCGGCGGCGAAGGCCTCAAGCTCGGCATGTTCGATATCGGTCACGGGGAAGTCGCGCGTCCATTCCGTGCCGTCGCGGCCCCGGAAGAACAGGCTTTCATGCCCGCGCAACTCCAGCAGGCCATCCGTGCCGAACAAGGCCACGCGCCAATAGCGCGGCGCCAGCGCCAGGGTGGCGAAGCTGACCGTGGCGCCGTTGGTGAGGGTGGCAAGCATGGCCGTCGTGTCATCAATGGTGGTGCTGACCTTGGCGTGGCTTTGCACGCGGACATCGCGGAAGCGCCCGGCCAGGTGGATGATCATGTCCACCATATGGATGCCCATGCCGCCCATGCCGCCCAGCGGGCTTTCGGCGCGGTCCGCGCGCCACATCCCCTCCTTGTAGGCGAAGGCGCCGGGGCCGCTGAACTGGCCCTCCACATGCAGCAGCGTGCCGATGCCGCCGGCCGCGATCACGGATTTCATCTCGGCCACGGCGGGCAGGAAGCGGCGGTTATGGCCCAGCGCCAGCACCACCCCCGCCTTGGCGCAGGCCGCGACCGAGGCCTCGGCACTGGCCTTGCTCAGCGTGAAAGGCTTCTCGACAAACACATGCTTGCCGGCGGCGGCGGCGGCGATCACCTGTTCGGCATGAATGCCATGCGGGCTGGCGAGGGCCACGGCCTGCACCTCGCGGTCGGCCAGGACCTCGGCATAGGTGGCGTGAAGGCGGATGCCCTTTTCGGCCGCGTAGTCCCGCGCCTTCTCCAGCGTGCCGGTGGTGCCGGCCACGAAGCGCAGCCCCACGCCATTCTTGCCCTGCACGGAATTGACCAGGGTGCGCCCCCAATTGCCCATGCCAATGATCGCGGTGTTGAGCATTTTCGCTACGTCCTATGTGGAATCTTCAAGATGTCTGGCCCAGCCGCGCATGCGTGTCACGCCCCAGATGGTGACAAGCAAGGCGCAGGCCGCGGCGATCAGCGTGGGCAGGCGCATGCCGAACACCTCGCCCGCCGTGCCCAGCACCAGGGCCCCCAAGGCCGGGCAGGCGCGGGTGATGAGGCCCCACAGCGCCAGCGTCCGCCCGCGCATCTTTGTCAGCGCGGCCGATTGCGCCAGGGTCTGCACGGAAATTCCATGGATCGAGGCGCAGGCGCCATAGAGGGCGCCACACAGCACGGCAAAGGGAAACCAGCCGGTGGCCACAAAGCCCATGACGCAAAAGCCCTGCGCGCCCGTGGCCAGCACCGCGATGCGTGTGGTGCCCGCAAGCCGCCCGCGTGAGGCGACCCAAAGCCCCGCAATCAGTGCGCCGATGCCGATGGCGGCCGTCAGCAGCGCCAGCCCT
>CANHTE010000122.1 GCA_947462945.1 Acetobacteraceae bacterium | reverse complement strand
GCGCGGCACTCTCGGGCGCGGCCATGAGTTGAACGCGGCCGCCACGGCGCGCGAATGGCTCGATCTTTTCTTCCATCTCACCTGGCCCATCACGGCGGCGGCGGCCATGGGCGCCATCATCGCCACGCTGGCGCAGACGCGGGGTGCCATTTCGCTCGGTGGTTTGACGCCGAGCCTCTCCAAGCTTTCGCCGCTCTCAGGTTTCGGGCGGATTTACGGGGCGGAGGGGTTGTTGGAATTCGGACGCTCGCTGTTGAAGATCATCATTGTCGCGGCGGCGCTTTGGTATGTGGCGGGGGACCTTCCCGGGCTTTATGCCGTGCTGGCTGCGCCACCGGCGCAATTGTTCGGTGCGGCCGGGTCAGGTGTGCTGCGGCTGCTGGCCGCAACCCTGGCCGCCTTTGCGCTGCTCGCGATGTTTGACATCCTCGTGGTGCGCTATCGTCACCTCGATAAGCTGCAGATGAGCCGCCAGGAATTGAAGGAGGAATACAAGGAAAGCGAGGGCGACCCCATCGTGAAGGGCCGCATGCGCCAACTGCGTGAGGCGGCAGGGCGGCGGCGGATGATGGCGGCCGTGCCGCGAGCGACGGTCGTGATCACCAACCCGACGCATTATGCGGTGGCCTTGTCCTACGAAGCCGGGCAATCTTCAGCGCCGCGCGTGGTGGCCAAGGGGGTTGATGCGATGGCGGCGAAGATCCGCGAAGTGGCCCGCCAATCCGGCGTGCCGGTGCTGCCGGACCCGCCCTTGGCGCGCGCGCTCTACCGCGTCGAACTGGATGAGGAAATTCCTGCTGCCCATTGGGACGCCGTGGCAAAGATCATCGCTTATGTGATGCGGCTGCGGGGTGGGCCCGGCGCATGACGCTGCCCGCCACCGAGGCGCTGATCGCGGCCTGGCCGCAACCCGCCGCCTTGCTCGATGCCGGCGGGCGGGTGGTGCTGGCCAATCCCGCCCTGCGCGGCGCCCTGGGCGGTGCCGTGCTGATCCGCCAGGGGGACGTAGCCGCGCGCCTCTTTCCCGCCGCCGAGGCCGCAATCCAGGGCGCGCTGAGGGGTGAAAGCCCAACGCCGGTGGTGGTGGAGGCGGTCGGCCTGCTGCGCATGGTGCCTTTGCCGCCTTCGGGCGGGGCTTTGATGCTGCTGGAATCGCTGGCCCCCGGCATGGGGGCGCGACTGGAAATTTTGGGCCGGCTGGCTGGCGGCATCGCGCATGACTTCAACAATCTTCTCTCGGTCATGCTCGGTGCGGCCGGTGCGCTGCGCCACGCAGCGCCCGGTTCCGCCGCCGAGCGCGAGATCGAGGCCATCGAGGGTGCGGCGCAACGCGGCTCGGGCCTGGTCAAGCAATTGCTGGCCTTTGCCCGGCAGCAGGTGATGGCGCCGCGTGTGCTCGACCTGAACGAGACCATTCGCCAGCTCGCGGTGATGCTGCCGCGGTTGCTTGGCGTGCGGGTCGAGCTGGAGCTGGACCTGCAGGAACCTGCCCGGCGCATCCGTGTGGACCCCTCGCAATGGGATCAGGTGCTGCTGAACCTCGTGGTGAATGCGCGCGATGCGATGAAGGGCGAGGGGCGTTTGCGGATCGCAACAGGCCGGCGGCTCGTGCTGGACAGCCTGGCCCTGCCGGCCGGGCGCTATGCGATGGTGGAAGTGTCGGATAACGGGCCGGGCATTCCGCCCGAAGTCTTGCCACGCATCTTCGAGCCGTTTTTCAGCACCAAGCTGGCCCAGGGCGGTACCGGGCTGGGGCTGGCGACGGTCCAGGGCATCATCGGCCAGCTGGGCGGCCAGATGGAGGTGGAAAGCCCGCCTGGCCAAGGCACCACTTTTCGCATCCTGCTGCCCCGCCATGACGGCCCGCTGGATGTGCCCGAGCCATCACGCCACATCCCCGTCGCCACGCCGACAGGACCGATTCTTCTGGTGGATGACGAACCCTCCTTGCTGCGCGTCGCCGCGCTCTGCCTGAAACAGGCCGGCTTCGAGGTGGCTTCGGCACAGGATGGCGAGGATGCGCTGGAACAGCTCCAGGCCGGGTTGCGCCCCTGTCTCATCGCCACCGATGTGGCCATGCCGGGCCTGGACGGGCTGGGTCTGGCCCGCGCGGCGCGGGCGTTGCTGCCCGATGTGCCGGTCCTGCTTCTCTCGGGCTATGCGGCGGCGGTGGTGGATTCGGACCTTGCGGCCGAAGGGTTCCGCTTCCTCGCCAAGCCCTATACGCCGGATGCCTTGCGAATGGCGGTTGCTGGCGCGTTTCTTCCCCTTGCGGCGCGGCTCAGAATAGAACATACCTAGAACAATGAGCATCGCGGTGGTCCCCCGCTTGGGAGTCCCCGTTTTGCGTGTAGTGTGGCAGTTCCATGCCGTGATTTGTTTTAAGGGGTTTCCGAGATGGAAAAAGGAAAGGCGCTCGACGCCGCGCTGAGCCAGATCGAACGGGCTTTCGGCAAGGGCTCGATCATGCGCATGGGCAGCAAGAGCGCCATGGAGGGGGTCGAGGTCATCTCCACGGGTTCGCTCGGACTGGATCTGGCGCTCGGCATTGGCGGGCTGCCCAAGGGGCGCATCGTCGAGATTTACGGGCCGGAATCCTCGGGCAAGACCACGCTGGCGCTGCACGCCATCGCGGAAGCCCAGAAGAAGGGCGGCACCTGCGCCTTCATTGACGCGGAACACGCGCTGGACCCGACCTATGCCCGCAAGCTGGGCGTTGATGTCGAGAACCTGCTGATCAGCCAGCCCGATGGTGGCGAGCAGGCGCTGGAAATCGTGGATACGCTGGTCCGCTCCGGCGCTGTGGATGTGGTGGTGATAGACAGCGTGGCAGCCCTGGTGCCGAAGGCCGAGCTGGAGGGCGAGATGGGGGACACCCATGTCGGCCTGCATGCGCGCCTCATGTCGCAGGCCTTGCGCAAGCTGACGGGGACGGTCAGCCGCTCCAACACGCTGTTGATTTTCCTGAACCAGATACGCCTGAAGATCGGCGTGATGTTCGGCAATCCGGAAACCACCACGGGCGGCAACGCGCTGAAATTCTACGCCTCCTGCCGGATGGAAATCCGCCGCATCGGCGCGATCAAGGACCGGGAGGAGACGACCGGCAACCAGACCCGCGTGAAGGTGGTGAAGAACAAGATGGCGCCGCCCTTCCGGCAGGTGGAGTTCGACATCATGTATGGCGAAGGCATCAGCAAGGTGGGTGAGCTGATTGACCTCGGCGTGAAGGCCGCCGTGGTGGAAAAATCCGGTGCCTGGTTCAGCTGCGATGGCCAGCGGATCGGCCAGGGGCGGGAAAACGCGAAGCAATATCTCCGCGACAACCCGGCCATGGCGGACAGCATCGAGAAGCGCATCCGCGGCCAGGCGACCGTGGTGGCCAGCGCCATGATGGTCGCCCCTGACAGCGATGCCTCGGCCGAGGAGGAGTAGCCAGCCGCCCCAAGGCCGGACAAGCTGCGCGCTTCAAGCCATGGAGCGCGCCGCATGACCTCTCCCTTCGTCCCTGGAAGCTCCGTGCGAATTGAGGGGCGGCCTGATGGGCCGCTCGCAGGTTTGAGTTTCGCGGCGAAGGATTTGTTTGACATCGCGGGTATGCCGACTGGCGGCGGAAACCCCGATTGGGCACGCCAGAACCCCGTGCCGAACCGCCATGCCTGGGCGGTCCAGACACTGCTGGATGCCGGCGCGACGCTGATCGGCAAGACCATCACGGATGAGGTCTCCCTCGGAATTCTGGGGGAGAACGCCTTTGAAGGAACGCCGCTCAATCCGGCGGCGCCGGGCCATGTGCCGGGTGGCTCCTCCTCCGGTTCGGCCAGTGCCGTGGCACAAGGGATTTGCGATACGGCGCTGGGCACGGATACCGGCGGTTCGGTGCGCGTGCCGGCCAGCTTCTGCGGGCTCTACGGCATCCGCCCCACCCATGGGCGGCTGGACCTGACCGGCATGCTGCCCCAGGCGCCAAGCTCGGATACCACGGGCTGGTTCGCGCGGGACGCCGCCACCTTCGCCCGTGTCTCGGCCACGCTGCTGAGTGAGGCGATCCCCGAAACCCTGCCCACTCGCCTGATCATCGCGACCGACGCCTTCGGCTTTGCCGAGCCTGCCACGGCCGCCGCGCTGGAGCCGATGATACGCCGGCTGAAAACGCTGATCCCCGATTCGCGTTTCGAGGTGATGGCGCCCCCTGGCCTTTCGGTCTGGGGCCGCGCCCAGCGGGTGCTGCAACCCGTCGAGGCATGGGAGACCTTTCGCGAATGGGTGGAGCGCGACAATCCGCGCTTTGCCTTCTCCGTCGCCAAGGCGCTCGTCATGGGCATCATGTCGAGCGAGGCGGATCGCGGCTGGGCGGAACTCATGCGGCGCGAGGTACGCGGGCGCATGCGCTTCCTGCTGCCGCGCGGCACGGTCCTGGCCATGCCCACCACACCCTTTCCCGCGCCCAAGGCCGGACTTCCGCTGGGTGCACTGACCCCCCTGCGAGATCAGATCCTGTGCCTATGCGCGCAAGGCGGCCTGGCCGGCCACCCGCAGATCAACATCCCTGGCGCCATGGTGGAGGGGCGGCCCGTGGGCCTGTCCCTCATCGCGGCGCGGGGTGAGGATGCCCTTCTCGTGAGAACAGCCCAAGCCATGGAGGCCCAGGCATGACCCCGAACATCCCCGAAATCGTCGAAGAGGTTCGCCAGAAATTCGAGCGCTACGAGGAGGCGCTGATCACCAAGAATGTCGAGGTGCTGGACGATACCTTCTGGAACTCGCCCCATACCCGCCGGCTGGCCATTCACGAGAATGGCTATGGCTTTGATGAGATCCACGCGCATCGCGTGGCCCGCCCGCCTGGCCCCGGCATCAAGCTGGAGCGGCTGCGCCTCGATATCCTCACGCTGGGGCGCGATACGGCCGTGGTGAACCTGATTTTCAAGATGCGCGGCCGGGGTGAATTGCCGGCGCGGCAGACGCAAACCTGGGTGCGGTTTCCGGATCTGGGCTGGAAGGTGGTATCGGCGCATGTGTCGGTGACCGAGGCGACGCCCGCCTATTGAGGAGCAAACAGAAGCCCCGTGAACTCGGTGCCCGCAGGATGGAATAAGCGCTCGCTTGTGGGGCCGTCCCAGGGATCAGTGGCGGCCGCTGGGCCAAGCGTCGGCGGGCGCTCGGCATCGCTCCCATCTACACCGGCAGGCCCAACCTGATGCACCCAATGGCTTCCGAGAAGGCAATGTTCGCCACCAAACGATCCAGCACGCCCAAAGCCATCTCCCAGAAGGCAGTCTTGAATCATGACAGGCACCGTTTGGGATTCCCTGGAGTGCACAGAACCTAAGCGGCGGTGAGCGGCATCCGCCACACGCTTGATCTTGGCGCTACAGTCTTCGTGGCAGAGCCCGAGCAAGTGTGATTCAGGCCATTTGGCGGCATAGACGTGGTGACATGTCCGCCGATTGGGAGCCCGTGTGGTGGGTGATGAAATGAGCCTGGCAATCTTTCGATTTCGGTCGCTTCATAATCGGCGACGCCAGGCTGCGCCTGACCCATGGGTGCATGGCGGTGGAGACTGCAAGACGCCGTGGGGCAAGCTTCCTTGATGTGACCGCCACGCTGGACGCGGCAATGTGGCGGCCCGGTTCTGTTGGGCGCATTCAGCCAGGCCTATGCCTTGTCGTTCTGCACATCCCT
>CANHTE010000121.1 GCA_947462945.1 Acetobacteraceae bacterium | reverse complement strand
GCACCATCGGCTGATCCAGCAGGCGCCCGCGCGGCGTGAGATAGACCAGAGGGCGAGAATCACCCTCCGGCATCGCACCCGCGATGGCCGCATCCGCCACATCGGGCCGCATCACCATGCCGGCACCGCCGCCAAAGGGCGTGTCATCCACGGTGCGATGGCGCCCCTGGGCGAAGCCGCGAATATCCAACGCCTCGCAGCGCCATGTCTCCTCACGCAGCGCGCGCCCCGCGAGCGAGACATCGAGCGGCCCCGGAAACATCTCCGGAAACAGGGTGAGGATGGTGGCGTGCCAGCTCATGCGGCGCCTGCTTCGGCGTCGCCGGGCTGCGGTTCGACCAGGATTTCGGCCGGAAGCACGATGGTGATGCGGCGGGCGGCCGCGTTCACCTCGGGCACGGCCGCGCGCGTGAAGGGCACCAGCCGCTCGGGCGGGCCTTCCAGCACGAGGAACGCGCCCGCGCCGTGATCCTCCACCGCGCGTACCCGGCCCAGGGCCTGGCCTTCCGCCGTGAACGCCGCCATGCCTTCGAGGTCGGAGAGGTAGTATTCCTCATCATCCTCGGGCGGTGGCAGCGCCGCACGCGGCACGTAGAGCTTGGTGCCGGTCAGCTTCGCCGCCTGGTCGCGATCCTGCACGCCTTCGATGCGCGCCAGATCGGGCGAGAGCATCTCCAGCGCGAAACGCTGCGCGCCGGAGGCGTCCGTCAGCGGGCCATAGGCGGTGAGGTCTTCCGGCTCGGCCGTGAAGCTGCGGACGCGCACCAGGCCCCGCACACCGTGCGGCCTCCCGATTTCGCCCAACAGGATCATTGCCGGTGCCATGAAGGTCTCAGCGCGCGGCGTTCGCTGCGGCGCGTTCCTGCGCCTTCTTCTTCGGCGCCGACTGGATCGGCTGCGTCGGGATCGCCGGCATTTCCATCAGGCCAGCGCGGCCCAGGAACTTCGCCACGCGGTCCGTCGCCAGGGCACCCTGGGCGAGCCACTCCTTGATGCGCTCCTCCTGGAGGCGCAGGCGGTCGGCGTGCTCGGCCGGCAGCATGGGGTTGTAGCTGCCCAGCTTCTCGATGAAGCGGCCATCGCGCGGCGAACGGCTATCGGCCACCACGATGTGATAATAGGGGCGCTTCTTGGCGCCGGCGCGGGCAAGGCGAATCTTCAGGCCCATCGGGCTGTCTCCTTCAGAAAAAACATAGGCTAAAAAGGACGTCGGCCTTGGGGGAGGAGGCTGGCGAGCCCGCCGCGCATCATCCCCTTCTGGCCCATCTTGTTCATGCGCTTCATCATGTCGCGCATGTCCTCGAATTGCTTGAGCAGCCGGTTGACCTCCTGCACGGAGGCGCCCGAACCGGCCGCGATGCGCCGCTTGCGCGACGCCTTGATCACCTCGGGCTTGCGGCGCTCGACCACCGTCATGCTGCCGATGATGGCGGCCTGCTTCTTCAGCATGCCGGTGTCCAGATTGGCGTCCTGCAACTGCGCCTTCACCTTGGCGACGCCGGGCAGCATGCCCATCAAACCGCTCATTCCGCCCATCTTGCCGATCTGCTTCAGCTGATTGGCGTAATCCTCAAGGCTGAACTGGCCCTTCTGCATCCGGGCGGCGAGCTTCTCGGCCTCGGCCTGGTCAATGCTTTCCGCCGCGCGCTCGACGAGGGAGACGATGTCGCCCATGCCCAGGATGCGGTTGGCGATGCGGTCGGGGTGGAAATCCTCCAGCGCGTCCAGCTTTTCGCCGGCGCCCAGCAGCTTGATCGGCGCGCCGGTCACGGCCCGCATGGAGAGCGCGGCACCACCGCGCGCATCGCCATCCACGCGCGTCATCACAATGCCGGAGATGCCCAGCCGCTCATTGAAGATGCGCGCCGTATTCACCGCATCCTGGCCGGTCATCGCATCCACGACGAGGAGCGTTTCATGCGGCGTGACGGCGGCCTTCACGGCGGCCACCTCATCCATCAGCGCATCATCAATCGAGAGGCGGCCGGCGGTGTCGAGGATCACCACGTCGTAAAGTTCGCGCCGGCCCAGATCCATCGCGCGCTCGGCGATCTGCAGGGGCGATTGGCCGGCGATGATGGGCAGGCTGGTGACTTCCGCGCGCTCGGCCAGCTGGGCCAACTGCAATTGCGCGGCGGGGCGATGCACGTCCAGGCTCGCCAGCAGAACCTTCTTGCGCTCCCGCCCCTTCAGGCGCAGCGCGATCTTGCCGGAGGTGGTGGTCTTGCCGGAGCCTTGCAGGCCGACCATCAGGATGGCGACGGGGGCGGCGGCATCCAGGCTGATGCCGCGCGGGCCGGGATCATTGCCGCCAAGCGCTCCCACCAGCGCGTCATTGACGATCTTGACGACCTGCTGGCCGGGCTGGATCGAGCGGATCACTTCCTGCCCCACGGCACGTTCGCGCACGCGGGCGGTGATGTCCTTCACGACGGAAAGGGCGACATCGGCTTCGAGCAGGGCCACGCGCACTTCGCGCAGCGCGTCCGAAACATCGGCTTCGGACAGGGCGCCACGGCCGCGCAGGCGGTCGAACACTCCCTGCAACCTGTTGCCCAACGTCTCGAACACGCGAAGATCCCAATCAAAATCGCGCTTGCGCGCGAGGCCAACGAAAAACGCGCCGCTGCGCGAAACTCGCGGAGCGACGGAGATCCCGCAGATCGCGGGACCCATGCCAGGGTTTCCTGACAGGAGGCGTCTAGGCCGGCGGCCCGGGCAAGTCAATCAGGAAGGCGCGGGCGAAGGCTAGCGGGTTGGCGCCGTGCGGCCATCCTGAATTCCTGTTATCGCCTGCGCATGAGCCTAGAAACCCTGAAGGATTTGCGCCGCGGGGCGCTGGCCGGCGCATGCGAGCTTCGGCTGGTCGGGTGCGGCCTCACCGAGTTTCCGCCCGAGATCCTGGGATTGGCCGATACGCTGGAGGTGCTGGACCTGAGCGGCAATACCCTGTCCCGCCTGCCCGACGTGTTCGGGCGCCTGCGCCGCCTGCGGATCCTCTTCTGCTCGGGCAATCGCTTCGAGCAGCTGCCCCCCGTGCTGGGTGACTGCGCGGCGCTGAGCCAGGTCGGCTTTCGCGGCACTGGCCTGCGAGAGGTTCCGGCCGAGGCCCTGCCCCCCCGGCTGCGCTGGCTGACCCTCACCGACAACCGGATCGCAGCGCTGCCGGCGGTGCTCGGGCAAAGGCCGACGCTCAGCAAGCTCATGCTCTCCGGCAATGCACTTCGGGCCCTGCCGGAGAGCCTGGCCGAGGCGCCCGGGCTGGAGCTTCTGCGCATCGCCGCCAATCGCTTCGAGGCCCCCCCCCCCTGGCTCGCCGAGCATCCGACCCTGGCTTGGCTCGGCCTGGCGGGGAATCCCTTCGACCGGATCGACGCGCCAGCCTGCAGGATCGTGCCCTGGCGCGACCTGGAGCTGGGGCCCCTGCTCGGGCAGGGCGCGTCCGGCCTTGTGCATGCGGCGCTGTGGCGGGACGGGCCCGGGGCCGCGCCGAGGGCGGTTGCGCTGAAGCTGTTCAAGGGCGCGATGACCAGCGACGGGCTGCCCACCCATGAGATGGCGGCCTGCATCACGGCCGGGGGACATCCGCAGCTTGTCGCCGCACTGGGCCGAATCGGTGAGCACCCGGAGGCTGCGGAAGGCCTGCTCATGCCGTTGATCCCGGAGGGCTGGCGCATCCTGGCCGGGCCGCCCAGCCTCGAGAGCTGCACGCGGGATGTCTATGACCCCACCCTGCGCCTGCGGGCGCCGGCCGCGCTGCGCATCGCGCGCCGGATCTCGGGGGCGGTGGCACACCTCCACGGGCGTCGCGTGCTGCATGGGGACCTCTATGCCCACAATATCCTGTGGGACGGGTCCTCGGGCGATGCGGTGCTCAGCGATTTCGGCGCGGCTAGCCTGCTGCGCCCCGCCACCGATGAGGGGCTGAAGCGGATCGAGTCGCGCGCCTTCGGACTGCTGGTGGGGGAGTTGCTGGAATTGTCGCGAGATGAGGCGGAGGGGCTGGGCATGCTGCAGGAGATCCAGCAGGCCTGCGTTCAGCCGCAACCGGCGAAGCGCCCATCCATGGAGGACGTCGCACGGCTCTTGGCCTGAGCGGCCAAAGCCGGGAAAGGGAGGGGCGAGGCCCCTCCATGCACCCTATTTGGGCGCCAGCACCATGATCATCTGGCGATTTTCCAGCCGAGGCATGGATTCAACCTTGACCAGTTCAATCAGTTCCGTGCGGATCCGCTCCAGCAGCTTCACGCCCAGTTCCTGGTGCGCCATTTCGCGGCCACGGAAGCGCAGGGTGACCTTCACCTTGTCGCCCTCGCCGATGAAGCCCTTCGCCTGGCGCATCTTCACGTCGTAATCATGGTCATCAATGTTCGGGCGAACCTTGATCTCCTTGATTTCAACGACCTTCTGCTTCTTGCGGGCCTCGTTGGCCTTCTTCTGCTGTTCGTATTTGAACTTGCCGTAATCGGTGATCTTGCAGACCGGCGGCACCGCGTTCGGGCTGATTTCCAGTAGATCAAGCCCCGCCTGGAACGCCTTGTACAGCGCGTCGCGGATGCTCAATACGCCAAGCATTTCGCCATTCTCGTCAATCAGACGGACCTGCGGAACGCGGATTTCCTCGTTCACGCGGGGCCCCTCGCGGGAGGGGGGCGAAGGGGGCATCGGGCCTCGTGCTATGGTCGTCTCCTGTCTCAGTTACGATACGGTGTCAGAGCGAGTTATGGGACGGTCTGCGTCAAGCCGCAACCGTCTGCTATGGATTTGCCCGCATGTCGGGAGGGGTTGCCTCATTTGCAAGCAGGGCAATGGCCTCTTTCAAGGGCAGGCTTTCCTGCTCGCGGCCCGGCAGGCGGCGCAGGACCAGCATGCCCTCCTCAGCCTCACGCCGGCCGACGACGGCCAGAATGGGGACCCGCGTCTCGATGTGATCCACCACCTTGCGGTTGATCTTCTCGTTGCGGATATCGGCTTCGGCGCGGATGCCGGCGGCTTTCAGCGCGGCCACCACCTCGGCCGCATAGGGCGCGGCGTCATCCACGATGGAGGCCACCACCACCTGGCGGGGGGCCAGCCAAAGCGGGAAGCGGCCGGCATATTGCTCGATCAACATGCCCAGGAACCGCTCGAAACTGCCCAGAATGGCCCGGTGCAACATGACGGGGCGGCGGCGTGAGCCGTCCTCGGCGGTGTATTCGGCGTCCAGCCGCTCGGGCAGCACGAAATCCACCTGAAGGGTGCCGCATTGCCAGTCGCGCCCGATGGCGTCGCGCAGCACGAATTCCAGCTTGGGGCCGTAGAAGGCGCCCTCGCCGGGGTTCAACTCATATTCAACGCCGGCGATGGCGCAGGCCTCACGCAGGGCGCCCTCTGCCCGGTCCCAGGTGGCGTCGTCACCCGCGCGGGTTTCGGGTCGGTCGGAGAATTTCACGCGGAATTCGGGGAAGCCCATGTCGCGGTAGATATCCGCGAGCAGGGCCACGAACTTCACCGTCTCCGCCGCGATCTGGCTTTCCTCGCAGAAGATATGCGCGTCATCCTGCGTGAAGCCACGCACGCGCATGATGCCATGCAGCGCGCCCGAGGGCTCATAGCGGTGGCAGGCGCCGAATTCCGCCATGCGCAGCGGCAGGTCCCGATAGCTGCGGATGCCCTGGTTGAAGATCTGCACATGGCAGGGGCAGTTCATCGGCTTCAGCGCGAG
>CANHTE010000120.1 GCA_947462945.1 Acetobacteraceae bacterium | reverse complement strand
CCCAACATGCCGCCCGCCGTGCTGGCGCAGTTGAACCGCGCGCTGCTCGGCGTGGTCGCTGACGCACCCCTGCGCGAGCGCCTGCTGCAAGCCGGCGTGCTGCCCTGGGCCACCGAGAACACGCCCGAGACCACCCGCGCCTTCCTGACCAGTGAGGTGCAAAAGTATCGCCAGGTCGTGGCACGCACGGGCGTTCGCCTGGAGCGTTGATACCGGCGCGGTTCCGCCCGATACTGCCGGCAACGACGCTCAGGAAAGCCAGACACGATGGACGGTTCGATCAGCCCGAAGCCCGCACGCCCCATGGCGCGCGGCCGCCTATTCTTCGCCAATCCGGGCCCCACCAATATTCCGGATTCGGTGCTGGCTGCCACGGCGCGCGCCAGCATCGACTTCAACGACCCGGCCTTCCTCGCCGTCTATGATGCCTGCTTCGAAGGGCTGAAGAAGGTGCTGAAAACCAGGCATCACCTCTTCATGTACACCGCCTCGGGCCATGGCGCCTGGGAGGCCTCTCTGGTCAATACCCTTTCCCCCGGCGATCTCGTGCTGATCCCGGAGACGGGGCATTTTTCGGATTCCTGGGCGAAGATGTGCGGCACCCTCGGCTTTCAGGTGCAGATGGTGCCGGCCGATTGGCGTCGTGGTGTGGAAATCGCCGGAATCGAGGCCGCGCTGGCCGCCGATACCGGTCACAAAATCAAGGCCGTCTGCTGCGTTCACAATGAGACGGCGGCCGGCACGCGCATGCCGCTGGACCAGGTGCGCGCCGCGATGGACCGCGCGGGGCACCCCGCATTGCTGATGAGCGACACCATCTCCTCCCTCGGTTGCTATGATTTCCGCATGGATGAATGGGGCGTGGATGTCTGCGTCGGCGGCAGCCAGAAGGGGCTGATGCTGCCCACCGGATTCAGCTTCACCGGCGCTTCCGAGAAAGCGATGGCGGCGCACCGGGCCAGCACCCATCCGCGCCATTACTTCGACTGGACGGAGATGCTGACGCGCCGGCAAAAGAGCTTCGTCGGCACCGTGCCAACGACGCTGTTCTATGGCTTGCAGGAAGCGCTGCGGCTGATGTTGGTGGAAGAGGGCCTCGACCAGGTCTTCACCCGGCATGCGCGCCTCGCGAAGGCCGTGCGCGCCTGCGTGCAGCATTGGTCCGGCAATAACGGCCCGCAACTCTTCTGCCAGAATCCCGAGCGCTGGTCCGACAGCGTGACCGCCGTGCTGATGCCCGAAGGCTTCGATGCCGAGCCCGTGCGCAAGATCGCGCTGGAGCGCTTCAATGTGTCCACCGGCGGGGGCCTGGCCAAGCTCTCCGGCAAGGTGTTTCGCATCGGGCATCTGGGCGATCTGAACGAGCCGATGATCCTCGGCACGCTGGGCGCCATTGAGATGGCGCTGGGCCTGGCCGGCGTGCCGCATGCCAAGGGGGGCGTGCAGGCGGCGATGGATAGCCTGGCGGGGTAAACGCAGCGGGCTCCGGCGGCTGGGGCCATTGGCCCCAGCCGCCGGAGTCGCTTTCCTTCATCCCACAATCCGCCCCGGCCCCACCGGATGCATCGCAACCGCCGTCTCACCCGCCGCCATTGCCGGCGGCAGCGGCCGAAACCCCTCCGGCACCTCGATATCCGGCCGCTCGGCAAAGAGCCTGGCCCAGGCGCGGTCCGAGACCTCATTCGCCTCGCGGATGATGCGCGCCTCATCCATGCTCAGCACCACGCCATCGCGCATCAACCAGCGCCCATCCACCATGACATCAGCGACGTCATGCGCCTGGCCCTGATGCACAAAGACCGAAACGGGGCGGAGGAAGGGCACCAGATGGGCACGATCCGTGCGGATCATGATGAGGTCCGCCAGATTGCCCGGGGCCAGCCAGCCGCCATCCGGCACGCCCATCGCCTTGTAGCCATTGCGGGTGGCCCAGCGCAGCGCTTCCTCCGGCGTCGGGCTGCGGCCATCGCGGCGGCGGACGCGCTCCATGAAGAGGCCGGTGCGCATCACCTCCACCATGTCTTCGGACATGTTGTCGCTGCCCATGGCGATATTCGCGCCGGCTTCGGCCATTTCGCACACGCGCGGCGAGAGGCCACGGCGGGCCGCGATGGCGGAGTTGAAAGCCACATGCGCGCCCCGCTGGCCGAGGATTTTCTCCTCCAGCGGCGCCATGCAGCGGCAATGCGCGCCGATCATCCGATCATGGATGAAGCCGATGGAATCCAGGAACTCGGTGGGCAACATGTTGTGATGCGCCTGAACGGCAGCCACTTCGCCCCAGATCTGGTTGAGGTGGATGGTGCAGACCGTGTCCAGCTCCTGCTGCAAATCGCGCAGCGCGCGCAGCAATTCGGGCGAGCACATGTCGGGCGACCAGGCCGAGACGCCGACGCGAATGCGCCCTTCCCCGGCGCCATTCCATTTCGCGTGCAAGGCGCGGATGCGGGCCAGGCCCGCCTCGCCCACCCTGGCGTCCCGCACGAATTCCGCCGGATCGCCGATGGAGGTTCCCACACGGTCCCAGCCACGCTCGGCCAGCAGCATGCGCAGGCCGGTGGCCTCCATCGCCGCCGCGTAGTTCTCGATCTGCGAGGCATCTTCCAGCACGGCCGTGGTGCCCGAGCGCAACGCCTCCAGCGCGCCCAATTCGCACATCACGGCCTGTTCCGAGGGCGTCAGTGGCGGCAGGGGGATGGGTGAGAGGCCACCGGTGAAGGGCGGCTCATGCGGCGGGGAGAGGTCCTCGAAGACGCCCCGCGCCAGCGTCATGACCAGATGGGTATGGATATTGGCGAAGCCGGGGAAGATGGCGCGGCCGGTGGCATCCAGCACTTCGGCGCCGGGGTGGCGGGCCGCCATTTCGGCACTGGGGCCGATGGCCGCGATGCGGTTGCCCTGGATGGCGATGGCGCCGTCGTGATGGATGGTGCCCGCGTCATCGCCGGTGATGATGGTGGCATTGGTGATCAGCTGCATGGCCATGGCCCCCCCCTATTCCGCCTGGATGTTGGCCTCACGCACCAGCCGCGTCCAGAAGGCGCGCTGCTCGCGCATCTGCGCATCAAGCGTGGCGCCGGGCGTGAAGGCGGCGACGGAGCCCATATTGGTCATCTGCGCCACCATCTCGGGCGCGGTCATCACGGCCCGGAACCCGTCCTCCAGCAATTGTCGCCGCGCGGGGGGAATGCGCGCGGGGGCGATGACGCCGTTGAAGCCCATCAGCGCCCAATCCGTCCCCGTTTCACGCACCGTGGGGATTTCCGGCAAGCCCGGATGCCGCTCCGGCGAGGAGATGGCCAGGACCCGCACGCGGCCGCCCTCATGCGCGCCACGAAACACCCCGTAATTGCCGACCATGAGCTGCACATCGCCCGCCAGCAGCCCTTGAAGCGCAGGGCCAGTGCCGCGATAGGGCACATGCGTCATGGAAACGCCCGCCGCACGCCGCCAGGATTCGTAAAACAGATGCGGGCCCGAGCCGATGCCCGCCGAGCCGAAATGCAGCGCATCCGGCCGCGCCTTCAGCAGCGCCACGAAATCCTGCATGGTCTGCGCCGGCACCGCCGCCGAAACCACCAGCACGGAAGGCCCGGCGGTGAGTTGCGCCACGCCCACAAAATCCCGCTGCGTGTCAAAGGGCAGGCTGGGATAAAGTGCATGGGTGATGCCCAGATTGCCGGCATCACCCATGAACAGCATGTGGCCGTCGGGCTCCGCACGGGCCATGAATTCCATGGCGATGTTGCCGTTTGCCCCGCCGCGATTTTCCACCACCACCGGCTGGCCCAGGCGCTCGGAAAGCTTCTGCATGATGGGCCGCCCCACCGTGTCTACGCCGCCACCCGCCGGATAGCCGATGACCAGGCGGATCGGCCGTTCCGGAAAGGGCGCCTGCGCCAGGGCCGGCGCGGCGAGGGGGGTGATGAGCAAGGCGCGGCGCGTGGCGTGCATGGATGATCTCCGCTGAACGCCACGAGCTTCGCGCCCCGGACCGGCCGGGGAAAGCGGAAACTGCGGGGAAAGGCCGGCCCCTTTCACGCATTTGCCCATGGCTTGGGCGGCGCCCTTCCCGCCCGGGCAGGATAAGGGGCATGCTGAGTGAAAGAACCAGGAGAACGCCATGTCCACCACCCAACCGGTCGCCGGCTTGCTGCTCTTTCCGGGGATGACGCAGCTCGATCTCACCGGTCCCTATGAGGTGATTGCGCGCCTGCCCGGCTGGCGCACCGAAATCGTCGGCAAGACCATCCATCCGGTGAAGACCGACCGTGGCCTGGTCATTACCCCCTCCCTCGCCTTTGCCGAGGCGCCGCAATTCGACCTGCTGATCATCCCCGGCGGCCCCGGCACGGATGACGCGATCCTGGATGCGGAGACGGTGGAATTCGTCCGCCGGCAGGGGGAAGGGGCCACGCACATCTTCGGCATTTGCACCGGCAGCCTGCTGCTGGGCGCCGCCGGGCTGTTGGCCGGCAAGCGCGCCGGCGGGCATTGGGCCGCGCGGGACCTGCTGACGCATTTCGGCGCCGAGGTGAGCGATGCGCGCATGACCAGGGATGGAAAAATCTACACCGCCGGCGGCGTCACCTCGGGCATCGACATGGCCTTGCAGGTGGTGGCGGACCTTGCGGGCGAGGAGGTCGCCATGGGCATCCAGCTGCAGATCGAATACGATCCCGCGCCCCCCTTCAATGCCGGCACGCCCTTCGTGGCACCGGCCGAAATCGTGGCGCGCGCACGCAGCGCCGGTGCCGCGCGCCGCGTGATCCGTGCGGCCGCGGTGGAGACGGCTGCGGCGCGCCTCGCATCAGGCGGCAAACCCTCGGCGTAGAACCGCCGCCGGACAGTTTCCAACACCGTCAGGGATCGAGCCGGTAAACCCGTGCCGCCGTGCCGTAAAACAGCGCGCTGCGTTCGCTCTCGCTGGCGCCCGACGCCAGGCGCTTGAAGGCGTTCCACAAGACGGGATAGCTGCACATGCCCTTATCCACCGGGAAGTTGCTCTCGAACATGCAACGCTCCGCGCCGAAGGCCTCGATGCAGGTCTCGATGATGGGGCGCCACGTCTCGGCAAGGGCTTCGGAGCCGGGCGGCATGGGCTGCTGGTGGAATTGGTCCCCGCCCACATCCATGGCCAATCCGCCCAGCTTCATCATCACATTCGGGCAACCCGCCAGCGCGATGATGGAGGCGCGCCATTCGGCGAAAATCGCCTCACGCCGATAAGGGCCAAGCCCGAGCGGCCCGCCGCAATGATCCACCACGATGGTCAATTCAGGCACGGCGCGCGCCACCTCCAGCAGCTGGGCCAGCTGCGGGTGATAGGCCCAGATATCCAGCGTCAGCCCCAACGCGGCCAGGCGCCGGGCGCCCTCGCGGAAGGCGGGCAGGGGCAGCGGGCCGGGCGGCGGTGATTCGAGGTTGCTGCGAATCACAGGGGATGCATCCCAGGCCGTGCGGTTGCGCACGCCGCGGAACCGGCCGCCGGCCAGCGCCATATGCTCCTCCAGGAGGGGCGTCACGCGATCTCCCAGCGTCAAATCCACCAGGCCGACAATGCCGGCGCAAGCGCGGGTCGGCGCCCCTGCCGCCGCCTCCGCGATGCGGGTCATGAAGCGCGTCTCGCCCAGGGGCCGGCGCTCGGGCGGCGCGTCCATGTCGTATTGCGACGCGCATTGGATGAAGACGGTGGCGCGGATGT
>CANHTE010000119.1 GCA_947462945.1 Acetobacteraceae bacterium | reverse complement strand
GGAATTCCATCCAAGCCGCAATCGTGGATGTTCATGCCGAAGCGACCAGCGAAAAACAGGCCTTTGCACACAGCTTCGACGGCATGGCCAGCTTGATCATCGGAACCCACACGCATGTGCCGACGGCAGATCACCAGATTCTGCCCGGCGGCACCGCTTATCAAACCGATGCCGGCATGTGCGGCGACTATGACAGCGTTATTGGCATGCAAAAGGCCGGTGCTGCCATGCGGTTCTGGAAAAAAATGCCCGGCGAAAAGCTGGCTCCTGCCGATGGTGAAGCGACCCTTTGTGGGCTCTACGTCGAACTGGATGACGCGACCGGACTGGCCGAGCATGTGGCGCCGCTAAGGCTTGGTGGCCGCCTCAGCCAAGTCATGCCTGCATGGAAAGCCGCCACTTAGCGACCGGAGATTATCGATGGATTGGCGACTTAAACAGGTTATTCCGCAGGCCTTACGTCGTCTTGCTCGGGAACATACGGGATCTTGGCGATATCATTCAATTGTCCCTGGTTCATTGGGAAATCAGTGCGCCAAGATCCCGCGCTGGGCCACGCGGATTGGTATCTCTCCTACAGTTTGCGCTCCATTTGGGCCAAATAGCTGCGGTTGCGCGTTGGCGTAATCAGAACCTCGTTGATGCACACATGCGCTGGCTGGCTGGCCAAGAATTTGATCAACGCGCCGCAATCCTCCGGTTGCACCATTTCGGCGAGTTCCTTGGCGCTGAGTTTATTGGGCCGCTTGTCCAGGATGGGGGTGCGAACTTCGCCCGGACACATGACCGTGCTGCGGATGCCGTTCCCACATTCTTCCATATTCAGCGAATGGCTCATCGCCACAACGCCGTGCTTGCTGGCGGTATAGCCTGCACCACTGAGCGGGCTGACGAAGCGTCCCGCCATGGACGCCGTATGAATGAAAAGGCCATCCCTCTGCGCGCGCATGATGGGCAGGGCGGCCAACACGCCGTGAAAGGCTGAGGTCAGATTGCCATCAACCAATTCTTTGACGCCTTCGGGTTTCAGATTGCTCCAGCGCCGTTCGGTAATGTTCAGCCCAGCGTTGTTGACCATCACATCTAGTCGACCGAGCTTGGCCTGAATGAAATCGGCCACCTTCTGCACGGCTGCTGCCTTGCTCATGTCGGCCGCCCTGACATGGGTGCAGCCACCCATCGCCTTGATGCGCGCCGCAACGGAGTCCAGCTTTGCCTTGGTGCGGCCGGTCAGGACCACGATCATTCCCATCTCGGCGAGCGCCAGGGCCGCCGCCTCGCCGATGCCACTGCCCGCGCCTGTCACCCATGCCACTTTCGCCACTTGGACCCCCTTCCTGGATTGATTTCCGCCAGTCTGCCGAAAGGCAGATTGCTGGCAAGCCCATGCCTTGTCGTCTTGCATTGCGCATGCTTGGCTCGCGCAACGAAACAAGGAGGCAAACCCCAATGGCCAAGTTCCGCATCGTGACGCCCTCAGGAGCCGGTGTTTCCGCTGTCGGCGGCAGCTATGAGCTCGAAATGGAAGCACTGAACGGGCTCGATGCGGAGATTGTGGAAGCGCCAAATGATGCGGCTGGCTTCATGGCTGCCGCGGCCACGGCTGATGCGATTTATGCCAAAGGGATATCCATCTCTGCCGAAATCATTGCAGGCCTGCGGAACTGCAAAGTGATCAGTCTTGGCTCCGTTGGCGTGGACAGTGTCGATGTGAAGGCGGCCACTCGCGTTGGCATTCCAGTGACCAATGTGCCCGATACCTTCATTGAGGAGGTGGCCGATCACTGCATGATGCTCCTGCTCAGCACGTTCCGGCGCACGCTTGAGCAAGATCGCATGGTCCGCGAGCATCGTTGGAAGGAGGGGCGCCCCGCCCTGCTGCAGATTTCCCGCCTGATGGGACAGACACTGGGTTTCATCAGCTTCGGCCGTGTGGCCCGCGCTGTCGCCAAGCGTGCCGCCCCGTTTGGCCTGCGCATGATCGCTTATGATCCCTTCCTCGATGAGACATTGCTGAGTGAGCATGGCGTGGTGCCTGCCACCCTGAACGAGGTCATGAGTCAGTCCGACTTTGTCTCCATGCACGCGCCGGCGCGCCCCGAATGCACGAAGATGCTCCAGGAAAAGCATTTTCGGCTTATGAAAAAAAGCGCCATCTTCCTCAATGTCGGCCGCGGTCCCACGGTGGATGAGGCAGCTCTGATCAAGGCGTTGAGTGAAGGCTGGCTCGCATACGCCGGTCTTGATGTGCTGGAGGTGGAACCCCCCTCTCACAATAACCCGCTGCTCAGCATGGAAAACGTGATCCTGTCCGCGCACACTGCCTCGGCCTCGGCCAGGTTCGACGAGGCACGCAAGCGGCGCGTTGGCAGTGAATTGGCATTGGTGCTCCAGGGGAAATGGCCGATGAGCTGCGTGAACCCGGCTGTCTTGCAAAAAACTGATTTGCAACGTTGGCAGCCCGTCGGCCTGGGACGCGGGCCAAACAGCTAGAGGATCATCCGTCCACCCGGAGTCGTTTGAGCGGATAAGGATGCTCGAAGACAAACTGCCGGAGCGTATTCTGGAAATTTATCGGAGATGCGTGAGTCTGCTGAAAGCCTCGCATGTTTTCGGCTTGCCGGGGAGTTTGAGGCGCAGCGCCCGTCAATAAGCCCGCCCCACCGTCATTTCCGGCGCGGCCCCCACGCGCGCTTCAGCCACTGCCGCGCGCAGATCACCCAGGTAATCCTCCGCCACCTCGGCATGCAGCGGGTTGAGGTGCAGGTGGATACCATCCGGCTCCTGCTGGCGGCTGACCAGCCAGCCGCGCGCATCCAGCGCCGTGGCCACCCGGCCGATATTCAGCGCGGGGTCAGTGCTGCGATAGACCAGGATGGCGTGTTCACCCGGCAGCACCTCCAGCCCCGGCAGGGCGGCGACACCGGCCGCGATGGTGGCGCGTGCCTGCAGGATGCGCCGCGCGCAATCCAGATAGCCCGCCTGGCCCAGATGGTTCATCACCGCCCAGGCTGCCGCCACCGCGCCCCCTGGCCGCGTGCCCTGCGCGGTATGCGCTGCGTAGAGCCCGCGTGCCCAGGCCTTGCTCTCGAAGCGATGATGCGACTTCAGCCCCGCATCGCGCAGCAGCAAGAGTGAGGCCCCTTTCGGCGCCATGCCATGCTTGTGGATATCCGCGCTGATGGAGGTGACGCCCGGCACCGCGAAATCCCAATCGGGCAAGGCCACGCCCAGCTGAGACAGGAAGGGCGAAAGGAAGCCGCCCACACAGGCATCCACATGCAGCCAGACGCCCCTCGCCAAAGCCAGGGCGCCAAGCTCCGTGATGCGATCCGTCCCGCCAAACGGGTAATTGGGGGCGGGGCCCACCAGCGCCACGGTATTCGCATCCATCGCCGCCATCATGGCGGGGATGTCGCTGCGGCGATCCTCGGCCACGGGAATGCGCCGCACCTCCAGGCCAAGATACCAACCGGCGCGATCAAAGGTGAGATGCGCCGTATCCGGGATCACGATGTTGGGCCGGGCCACGCCCGCCTTCTCGCGCGCGGCCAGCATCGCCAGGAAGATGCTTTCGCTGCCGCCGGAGGTGAAGGTGCCGCCCGCGCCCTCAGGCGCGTGCATGAGCGAAAGGCCCATCTGCACCACCTCGCCCTCCAGCCGCGCCAGCGAGGGGAAGGCGCGCTGGCCGAGATTGTTCTCAGTCCAGAAGGTCAGATACGCCTCCTGCTGAACCCGCTCCAGCGCTTCATCCAGGTAATAGAAGAACACCGCCATGCGGCCGCGTTTCCAGGAATAATCACGCGATTTGGCCTCCAGCAGGGCCTGCTTGAGGGCGGGCCATTCCTGGCCTTCTTTGGGAAGTGCAATCATGGCTATCCTCCTGGCGGCGTTTGGGCCATCAAATCACGCGGGAAACACACGGGGAAGCGCGATGCAGCTCGGAATGGTCGGCCTGGGCCGGATGGGTGGGAACATCCTGCGCCGGGTCATGCTGGCGGGGCATCAGGGCGTGGCCTTTGACCGCGATGCTGCGGCGGTGGCGGCCCTGGTGGCTGAAGGCGCCACCGGTGCCAGCAGCCTGGCCGCGCTCGTGGCCCTGTTGCCGGCGCCGCGCGTCATCTGGTTGATGCTGCCGGCGGGCGAGATCACCGAGGCCTGCCTGGCCGAATTGCACGGCCTGCTCAGCCCGGGCGATGTGATCATCGAGGGCGGCAATTCCTTCTGGAAGGATTCCCGCCGGCGCGGCGCCGAAGCCGCCGCACGCGGGCTGCATTACCTGGACATCGGCACTTCCGGCGGCGTCTGGGGTCTGAAGCGCGGCTATTGCCTGATGATCGGCGGCGATGCGGGAGTGGTGGCGCGACTGAACCCGCTGCTGGCGGCGCTGGTCCCCGGGCCCGGCAGCGCCCTGCCCACCGACGGGCGTGCAGCGCGTGATGCGCGCCCTGCCCAGGGCTATGTGCATTGCGGCCCGAATGGCGCGGGGCACTACGCCAAGATGGTCCATAACGGTATCGAATACGGCATGATGCAGGCCATGGCCGAGGGGCTGGACCTGATGCGCAGCGCCCCCTTCGAGCTCGACCTGCCCGATATCACCGAGGCCTGGCGCCGTGGCTCCGTCGTCTCATCCTGGCTGCTGGATCTGACGGCGCAGGCGCTGGCCTTTGACCCCGATCTGACGGAATACAGCGGCCGCGTCAGCGACAGTGGTGAGGGCCGCTGGACGGTGGATGCGGCGGTTGAGCAGGCGGTGCCCGTGCCAGTGCTGGCGGCCGCGCTGTTCGCGCGCTTCCGCTCTCGCCAGGAGGCAAGCTTCGCCGACAAGGCGCTGAGCGCCATGCGCAAGGGCTTCGGCGGGCATCTTGAACCGAAAGTTGATACACGCCCTCAAGCGGCGGGCGGCGGCTCCGCCGCCTTGCCTTCCGCGCCGCAGACATGATGCGCGGGCGGCACGCTCGGTCGCGGCGCGGCGCGCGCGCTTTCTCATGGGGTGGAGCTGGGTCTTGTGAGGTCCGCGCATGACCCTGCATCTCCTCGTCATGGGCGTCTCCGGCTCCGGCAAATCCACCATCGGCGTGCAATTGGCGCAGGCGCTGGCCCTGCCCTTTGGCGACGCGGATGCCTTCCACCCGCCCGCGAATGTGGAAAAAATGTCGGCCGGCACGCCACTGACGGATGCGGATCGCTGGCCCTGGCTGGATGCGCTGGGCGCGTGGTTGGCCGCGCAGGCGGGCGGGGGTGTCATCGCCTGCTCGGCCCTCAAGCGCGCCTATCGGGACCGGCTGCGCCAGGCCGCCCCTGGGCTGCGCATCCTGCATCTGGCGGGTCAGCCGGCCATGATCACCCAGCGCCAGGCGGCACGGGAAGACCACTTCATGCCGCCCAGCCTCATGGCCAGCCAATTCGCCACGCTGGAACCCCCGGGCGCCGATGAGGCAGCCCTCATGCTCGACATCACGGCCCCGCCCGCGGCGATCATCGCCCTGGCCATGGCGGCATTGCGGAGGAATGACACATGCTGACCCCCCAGGCCTTGAGCCCCCAGGCCTTGAGCCCCCAGGCCTTGAGCCCCCAGGCCTTGAGCTATGTCCATGGCGCTTCCTCCATACCGCTTCTGGGGGAAACGATCGGCGCCAATTTCCGCAACACCGTTGCCCGCTTCCCGGACCGGACGGCGCTGATCGCGCGGCAGCAATCGGTGCGCTGGAGCTATGCCCAGATGCT
>CANHTE010000118.1 GCA_947462945.1 Acetobacteraceae bacterium | reverse complement strand
GCAGTTCGGCCGCCTTGTTCAGATCGCCGCGGCGCTCGGCCAGCTCCTGCTCGGTGCGGGCCTGGTCCAGCTGTTCCTTCAGTTTCTGGCTTTCCACCACCACGCCCTTTTCGGCCTCCCAGCTCGCGGTCATGGCGGCGCTTTTCTCCGACAGATCGGAGAGTTCCGCCTCCAACTTGAGCAACCGCTCCTTGGACGCGCCATCCTCTTCGCGTTTCAGCGCCTCCCGCTCGATCCGCAGCTGCAGCAGGCGGCGATCCAGTTCGTCCAGCTCCTCCGGCTTGCTGTCCACTTCCATACGCAGGCGGGACGCCGCCTCATCCACCAAATCAATCGCCTTGTCCGGCAGGAAACGGTCGGTGATGTAGCGGTTGCTGAGCGTGGCCGCGGCCACCAGCGCGCCATCGGTGATGCGGACGCCATGGTGCAGCTCATATTTCTCCCGGATACCGCGCAGGATGCTGACCGTATCGGCCACACTCGGTTCGCCCACCATCACGGGTTGGAAACGACGGGCCAGCGCGGCATCCTTCTCGATGTGCTTTCTGTATTCATCGAGCGTCGTGGCCCCGATGCAATGCAACTCACCCCGCGCCAATGCGGGCTTCAACAGATTTGACGCATCCATCGCGCCCTCGGCCTTGCCCGCGCCAATCAGCGTGTGCAGCTCATCAATGAAGAGGATCACCTGCCCTGCCGCGTCTTCGACTTCCTTCAGCAGGCCCTTCAGACGCTCCTCGAATTCACCGCGATACTTGGCGCCCGCCACCATGGCACCAAGATCCACCGACATGACACGCTTATTCTTCAACGCCTCCGGCACATCCCCCTTGGCGATGCGGATGGCCAGGCCTTCCACGATGGCGGTCTTGCCCACGCCGGGCTCGCCGATCAGGACCGGATTGTTCTTCGTGCGGCGGGCCAGGACCTGGATGGCGCGCCGGATTTCCTCATCCCGGCCAATGACGGGGTCGAGCTTGCCGGTCCGCGCGGCCTCGGTCAGGTCGCGGGCGTATTTCTTCAGGGCGTCGAAGCCATCCTCGGCCGCCGGCGCGTCCACCTTGCGCCCCTTGCGGAGCCGGGTGACCGCTTCCTCCAGGGCCTCGGGCGTGGCACGGCCCGTCTTGAGGGCGCGTGAGGCCGCGCTCTCCGCGATGGCCAGTCCTTGCAGCATGCGGTCCTGCGCCGCATAGGCGTCGCCTGCCTTGGCCGCCGCCTGCTGCGCCGCGTCCAAGGCGCGCACGAGTTCGGGCGTCAGTTGCGGCGCCTTGCCGCCGCCGCCCTGCACCGCCGGGATTTTGCGCAATTCCGCCTCGATGGCGCCGCGCACAGCGTTGCTGTCACCGCCTGCGGCGGCAATCAGCCCGGAAGCCGCGCCCTGCTCGTCATCCAGCAGAGCCTTGAGCAGATGCCCGGGCGTCAGTTGCTGGTGATATTCGCGAATGGCGATGGTTTGCGCGGCCTGGATGAACCCGCGGGCCCGCTCCGTGAACTTCTCGATATCCATGTGGTCCCTCCTTGAGGCGACGTTTCCGGAGGCACCCCCGATCGGGCAGCGCCTCCTTGCCCATAGTGTGGTAACGCGCGAGCCTGGGATTCAAGGGCAAAGGAGGTCTGAGCCATGCGCGTCGAACACATCTACCGTTACCCGGTGAAGGGTTTCTCGGCCGAAGCGCTGGAGGAGGTGACGCTCACACCCGGCCAATGCCTGCCGCATGACCGCAGTTTTGCCCTGGCCCAGGCCGATTCGGGGTTTGATGCGGCGGCGCCCGTCTGGATGCGCAAGACCAACTTCGCCTGCCTCATGGCCAATGCGCGCCTGGCCAGGCTGCACACCGCCTATGACCCCAAGACCGGGGAATGGGCCATCCGCCCGCATGAGGGCCAGCCGCTGGTGGCCAATATCCGCACCCCCGCCGGCCGCGCCATGGTCGAGGACTACCTGACGCAGTTCCTGGGCGAGGAAGCGCGCGGGCAACTGCGCTTTGTGGAGGCACCCGGCTACAACTTCACCGACATCCCCCAAAAATCCGTCTCGATCATCTCGCTGGCAAGCCTGCACGCGCTGGAGCGGGCGGCGGGCATGCGGCTCGATGCCATTCGCTTCCGCGCCAATATCTATGTCTCGGGCGGCAAGGAATGGGGCGATTTTGACCTGATGGGTCAGGAAATCCAGCTGGGTGGGGCACGGCTCAAGGTCTGGAAGCGCATTGTCCGCTGCCCCGCCACGGAGGTGAACCCGGAGACCGCCGAGCGCGACGCCAAGCCACCCCGCGTGCTGCGTGAGCATTTTGGCCATGCCGACCTCGGCGTTCAGGCCGAGGTTCTGGAAGGCGGGCGTGTTGCCGTGGGAGATGCGCTGGAGGCACTCGTCGCGGGGTAGGCCCGCTCAGCGGCAGACCTGCTGCTGCACATTTCGCCAACGCAGCCGGCCCCAGCGGTCGCGGTAACGCAGCTGACGGGTTTCGACCCAGCAGCGCTGGCGTCTGCGGCGATGACCCGGGGGCGGCGCCCAGCCAGGCTGCGCTGCCGCCGGCCCAGCCACGAAACATGCAGCCACGAAAAATGCAGCCAAGCCGAGAAACAAACCTCTTCGGTCCATGGCAAACTTCCTTCCCAACCGCGCTGTCTTCGCGTTGGATTCTGGCAGAAACGCGACGTTTCCGGGGAAGTTGCTGGGCAGTCCGCTTCATTGCGGCGGGTGCAACTCCGCCCGCGCGCGGGAAAAGCTGCGCCGGCCGCGCTTGAAGCCCATGAGCACAGGCGAGATGCCGCGCAATGCCGCGACCGGGTCCGGCGCATCCACCACCACGAGATCAGCCGGATTGCCCAAGGCGATGCCATATTGCTTCAAACGCAGCACCTTGGCCGAATTTGCGGTGAACATATCCCAGGTCTGGCGCAATTCTGCGGCATCGCCGCGCTGCACCACATTGGCGTAGAGATTGGCCATGCGGATGAGCTGCGCGTCACCAAAGGGCGTGAAGGGATTTTGCACATTATTGGTGGAGAGGTTGCACAAGGCCCCCTGCGCCATCAGCCGATGCGCATCCACCACCCCGCGCCGGATGTTTTCTGACTGGTCGCGCCCCATCAGGAACAAGTCGGTGGCGGGAAGCACAGCGAGCGAGACGCCGGAATCCGCCATCATTTTGCCAATGCGGTCCTGCTGCTCGGGCGTGGCACTCGCGATCTTGGTGCCATGGCCGAAGGCCACGCGGCCGCCCCAGCCGATCCGATCGGTGATCTCGCAGACCAGCTTCAGATCGAGGTCATCGGGGTTGAAGCCGCTGTCCAGATGCATGTCCACATCCACGTCAAACTCCTGCGCGAGTTCGAAGACGCGGCGAATCTGGCCATGCCGGTCACGGTCGTAATTCGGCGCGGCGCCGATCACGGTGGCGCCGGTCTTCAGCGCCTCGACCATGAGTTCCTCGGTGCCGGGGCTGTCCAGCAGGCCTTCCTGCGGCATGACGCAGATTTCGAGGTCGATGGCCCATCGATAGGCCTCCACCAGCGCCTTCACGCCATGAAAGCCGCGCAGCCCGACCAGCGGGTCCACCTCGGCATGGGTGCGCATGGTCATGGTGCCGTGGCTGATCGCCTTTTCGATGGTGGCCCGGGCGCGGGCATTCACATCCTCCACCGTGAATGTGTGCTTCACGGCCGAAACACGCTCCATGGCGCGGTGCGGATTGCGGCCGGGGGCGCAGCCGCAGCGGTCAATGATGCCACTCTTGTCCAGATGGATATGCGTCTCAACGAAGCCGGGGGCCACCAGGCAGCCCTGCGCATCCACCACCTCACCCGCCGCAGAACCCAGATCAGGCGCGATGGCGCTGATGATCCCGCCGGTGATGCCGATATCCACCTGTCCTTCGGCGTCGGCCAGACGCGCGTGGCGCAGCAGCAGGTCAAATTCCATGCGGGTCCCCTCCGGAGTGCTGGCACAAGGCTTGCGTAAATCCGGCAAGCTGACCACCCACCCGCAGGAGCATCCGATGCCGAAACTGTCCCGCCGTGCCACGCTTCTGGGCATCCCCTTGCTGGCGGCGCCCGCTCTCGCCCAGCCGGCCTGGCCGGACCGGCCGATCCGCTGGGTGGTGAATTTCCCGCCCGGCGGCGCGGCCGATACGCTTTCGCGCATCCTGGCCCCGGTGGTGAGCGCGAGGCTCGGCCAGCCGGTGGTGGTGGAGAATCGGCCCGGGGCTGGCGGGGCGCTGGGCGCGGACCTGATCGCCAAGGCGGGGGGTGATCGCTTCCTGGTGATGATCTCCTCCGCCGCCTCCCACGGCATTGGGCCGGTGCTGTATCGCAACCCGCCTTACGACGCGCTGGGTGATTTTTCGCATATTCGCCTTGTGGGGACGTTTCCCTCGGTGCTGGCGGTGAATCTGGATGTGCCGGCCCGCAACCTGGCAGAATTTCTGACCCTCACCCGGCAGCGGCCGATGACCTATGGCTCGGGCGGCAATGGCACGCTGAACCATTTGATCGGGCAGCTGCTGGCGCGCGCAGCGGGGGTGGAATGGACCCATGTGCCGTATCGGGGCTCGGCCCCCGCGCTGACCGATACGATCAGCGGACAAATTCCCTCGATCATGGAAAGCCTGCCCATCGCCCTTCCGCATCTGCGCGGCGGGCGCCTGCGGGCACTCGCCAGCAGCGAGGCGACGCGCCCGCCCTCGCTGCCGGAAATCCCCACCTTCGCCGAACAGGGCTTTCCGCAGGTGACCTCGACCAATTGGTTCGGTTTTTCGGCCCCGGCCGGGTTGCCGGCCGAGATCATCGCGCGCTGGGATGCCGAAATCGCGGCCGCGCTGGCGGACCCGGCGGTGGTGGAGCGCTTCGCCAGCATCGGGGTGCGGCCGGGGACGGAGGGGCCTGCCGGCTATACCGCGCTGGTCACCAGCGAATTGACGCGGTGGCGCGCGGTGATCGCGGCCGGGAATATCACGGCAGACTAAAACCAACCCGAGCGAAGCTCGCCAGGCAATCTAACGCATTGAAAATAAGCATTGAATGATTGGGGTCTGGGGCCGCCCTTCTTTGCACATGGGGCCCCAGCCGCCGGAGGCCCTTTCCCTTCATCACGCGCAGATCCGACAGCAGCACCCACCACACCCGCTTGCACCCAGCCCCCACCGGGCCAATCTCCGGTTCCATGAGCACCATGGACCCCTCCATCATCAGCGCCTTCTGGCGCGTCCTGGCCGGCAGTGGCTGGCACGGCCTGACCTTGCGCGCCGTCGCCGCCGAGGCCGGCCTGCCCTTGGCCGAGTTGCGCCGCCAGGCGGCCAGCCCCCTGCATATCCTCGCTGCGCATCAGCGCGTGCTGGACGCCGCTGTGCTGGAAGGCACCGTGGAGGACCTCGGCAGCACCCCGCGCGACCGCCTGTTTGATGTGCTGATGCGCCGCCTCGATGCATTGCAGCCAGACCGCGCGGGCGTCAGCCGCCTGCTGCATGATCTGCCGCGCGCCCCCTTCCTTGCCTTGTGGTTCGCGCCCCGCAATGCAGGGTCCATGGCCTGGATGCTGGAGGCGGCCGGTCTGGATGCCGCAGGGCCGGGCGGCCTGTTGCGCGTGCAAGGGCTGGGCGCCGTCTGGCTGGCCACGCTTCGCGCCTGGGAAAAGGATGAGAGCGAGGACCTCTCCGCCACCATGGCCGCGCTGGATCGCGCGCTGGACCAAGCGGACCGCGTGGCGCGTTGGCTGCGCATGGCCCCGGCCGAAACGAGCCCCCCCGAAAGCGGTGACGTCGAGACAT
>CANHTE010000117.1 GCA_947462945.1 Acetobacteraceae bacterium | reverse complement strand
TGGTTCACGAAGCCCACCGTCGGGTGGAACATGAATTCCCAGACCAGCGCCATGGCCAGCAGGGTGGAGGCAACCGGCACGAAATACGCGGCGCGGTAAAACCCGCGGCCCCGGGTCACGCCTTCGATGGCAATCGCCGCCAGCAAGCCCAGCCCCACCGTCGCCGGCACGCTGATGCCCACATAGATCAGCGTGTTGCGCAGGCTGATCCAGAACACGCGGTCACCCCACAGCTCGGCGTAGTTGGTAAGGCCGGCCCAGGCGATCTCGGGCTCGCCAAAATTCCATTCGGTGAAGGACAGCAGGGCCACCGCGACGGCGGGTCCGAGCAGCATGGCCCACATCAGCAGGATGGCGGGAAGTGCCAGCAGCCAGGCCGTGAATTGCTCCACCGTCGCACCGGGCCGGGCGCCGCTGCGCGGCATGGCGTCAATGGAAGGCATGTTCGCGCCGCTCGGCATGCAGCGGCAGGCGCTGGCCTTGTGCATCGAACAACATCGCCCGCACCGGCATCAGCGAGACCCGATCCCCCGGCGACAGCCCCGCCACATGCTCGGGCGCCAGCCGCGCCAAAGCGGGGGCGGCAATGCCAGGGATGGCAGCGTGCAGGATGACTTCGGCGCCCAGGCGCTCGATGCGCATGATGTCGGCCGGGATGCCGTCATCGGCCAGGCGCAGCGCCTCGGCGCGCACGCCAAGTGTCACGGCGCCGCCGCGTTCGGCGCGGAAGGGCAGCGGCGCATCCGCCACCTCAATGCGCCCTTCCAGCACCACCCGCGCGGGGAAGGCGTTCATCGGCGGAGAGCCGACAAAGCGTGCAACTTCCAGGCTGGCCGGATCATCATAAAGCGATTGCGGGGGCGCCACCTGCAGCACCCGCCCCTCACGCATCACCGCCACGCGGTCCGCCATGGCCATGGCTTCTTCCTGATCATGCGTGACGTAAAGGACGGTGGCGCCCAGGCGTTTTTGCAGCGCGACGATCTCGGCCCGCGCCTCACCGCGCAGGCGGGCATCGAGGTTGGAAAGCGGCTCATCCATCAGGAAGGCGGCAGGGTTGCGCACCATGGCGCGGGCGAGCGCCACGCGCTGCCGCTGCCCACCGGAGAGCTGCGAGGGCCGGCGGTCCAGCAGCGGCTCCAGCGCCAAGGCCCCGGCAACCTTGCCGACTTCAGCGGCAATGCCGCGCCGCGCTTCGCCACCTGAAAACCGGCCCAGCACCGGCACGCGCTGCCAGGCGGAGAGGCGGCGCAGTTCCAGCGGCAGGCCGATATTCTGCCGCACGGTCATATGCGGATACAGCGCGTAGGACTGGAACACCATGGCGAGGTTGCGCGACTTCGCCGCCCGCTCCGTCACATCCTCGTCACCCAGGATCACGCTGCCGGAGTTGCAACCCTCAAGCCCGGCCAGGATGCGCAACAAGGTGGATTTGCCGCAGCCGGAGGGGCCCAGGATCGCGAGGAACTCGCCATCAGCGACCTCCAGCGTGACATCGCGCAGCACCTCGGTGCCGCCGAAGCGTTTGCTGATTCGATGCAGCGTGACGCGGGCCATGGCGGGCACTCACTCCAGGTTGGATACCCCCGCCTTATGCCAAGCGCCTGCGCCCTCCGTGTGTGACCTTGCCGTGAAACCCGCAGTTTCTATACGAATTCCACACTCATCCGCGCGTCATGCCGAGACGAAGGCCTGGGTTCGCACCAGCCGCGCGTAAAGCCCTTCCATCGCCATGAGCTCAGCATGGGTGCCCTGCTCGATGGCGCGGCCTTCCTCCATGACGACGATGCGGTCCGCCTTCTGCACGGTGGCCAGGCGGTGCGCGATGACCAGGGTGGTGCGGCCGGCGCGCAGGGTTTCCAGCGCGGCCTGCACGGCGGCCTCGTTCTCGGCATCCAGGGCGCTGGTCGCTTCATCCAGCAGCAGCACGCGCGGATTGCGCAACAGCGCGCGCGCCAGGCTGACGCGCTGCCGCTGCCCCCCCGAAAGCCGCCCGCCGGAGGGGCCAAGGGGCGTGTCATAGCCTTGTGGCAAGGCCGCCAGGAAGCCGTGTGCCTGCGCGGCCCGCGCGGCCTGCTCCACCTCCTCACGCGTGGCGCCGGGGCGGCCACAGGCGATGTTGGCCAGCGCCGTGTCGTCAAACAGCACCGCCTCCTGCCCCACATAGGCGATGGCGTCGCGCAGCGAGGCGATGTGGAGCGCGCGGATATCGGCACCGTCCAGCGTGATCCGCCCGGCACTCGCGTCATAGAGCCGCGGCAGCAGCGTGATGGCGGTGGATTTCCCCGCGCCGGATGGCCCGACCAGCGCCACCGTCTCGCCCGGTTTCGCGGTGAAGGTCAGTTCCTCAATGGCGCTCGCCTCGCTGCCGGCATAGCGGAAGGCGACCCCCTCAAACACCACCTCGCCCCGGCCGGCGGGCAGGGCCATGGCCTGCGGCGTTTCCGTGATGGCGCGCTTCACATCCATGATGGCAAAGACCCGCGCAAGACCGGCCAGCCCCTCCTGCAGGGCGGCGTTCAGCGAACCCAACGAACGCACCGGCCGGGCCGCGATCAGCACGGCGGCGACGAAGCCGGTGAATTCGCCAATCGTCCCCATCCCGCTGGAGACCCGCCAGCCGACAAAGCCCAGCACCAGCGCCACGGTCAGCCCGCCCAGCACTTCGAGAATGGGGTCCACCCGCGCACGGGTGGAGGTGATGCGATACAGGCTGGCCCGCAACTCGGCGAAGGCGTGTTGCGCACGGCTTTCCTCCTGCGCCTCCAGCCGATAGCTGCGCACCACGCGGGCGGCGGCGAAGCTCTCATTCAGCAGCGCATTGGTCTCGCCCACGCGGTCCTGCATGCCGGAGGATGCACGGCGGATGCGCTTGCCGAGCGTCAGGATCGGCCAGGCCGCGATGGGGTAGAGCAGCGCAGCCCCCAGCGCCAATTGCCAGTCCAGCCAGAGCATGGAGGCCACCAGGCCGATGATGGTCAACACATCCCCCATGCCGTTCACGCTGCGCGTCAGCGCCTCGCGGATTTGCGTGGCGTCCGTGGTGAAGCGGCTGGCATGACGGGCCGGCGCCTCGGCCGCGACCGTCGCGTAATCGGCGCGGGTGAGCGTGACGAAAAGACTGTTCTGCAAATGCTCGATGCTGCGCAGCACGGCCGCCTGCATCGTGATCTGCTGGAGATACATGAAGCCGCCGCGCAAGGCCGTGACCAGGATGATCACTGGCGGCAGCATCCAGATGACGCTGGTATCGCCACGCCCGAACATGTCGAAGCTTTGCTGGATGATGATCGGGTAAAGCGCCGTGATGCCAGCGAGGCCGATGGTAAACAGCACGGCCAGGCCGAGGCGCTTTTTCTGCTCGAACAGATGTTCGCGCCAGAATCGGCGAATAAGGGGCAGCGATGCGGCGGGCTTGGTCATGCCCGTCCCGCTATCAGGAAGTCTTCTCGAGTGCCAGTTGGCGGAGCTTTTCGAGGCAGGCGGCATGGTCCGCGGCAGCGCCTGTCTCCAGCCACCAGTCGCGCACCGCAGCCAGCAGCGCGCCGATGCGCGGGCCATGCGGCAGGCCCAGCGCCAGGGCATCCCGCCCCTGCAAGGGGAAGGCGGGGCCCAGGCCGGGCGGCAGGGCTGCCAGCAGGCCGGTGAAATCCGTCCCCGGCTGCGCGGCGGCCGCGACGTGCAGAATCTCGGCCGGCAGCGCGGCTTCGCTGCGCAGCCGGGCGCGGGCGGTGAAGCGGCGCAGCGCATCGGCATCGCGCTCGGCCGGCCCTGGCGCGTCTTCTGTCGCATGCAGGGCGCGCAGCTTTGCTGCCTCCTCACCCGAAAGCCGCAGGCGGCTGGCCAGCGCGGCGATGTCAGTGCCCACCGGCACCAGGATGGCAAGGCGAAGCAGCGCATCCGTCACACCCCGCGCCAGGGCGAAATCCAGCCGCGCGGGCGCCCCCGCCTCGGGCAGCACGGCGGGCAGCACGCCGGTCTCGGCCATCAGCGCCAGGGAGGCGCGGGGGTCGGGCGCGGCCAGGAGGCGCTTGATCTCGCTCCAGACCCGCTCGGCCGAAAGGCGCGCCAGGCCCGGCACGGCCGCGCGAATCGCGCGCACCGCCTCGGCATCCGGCGCGTCCCCGCCATAGCGTGCCTGGAAGCGGAAGAAGCGCAGCGCGCGGAGAAAATCCTCGCGCAGGCGCTGATCCGCCTCACCCACGAAGCGGACGCGGCGGGCGGCGAGGTCCTCTTGTCCGCCAAAAGGATCATGCAGCACGCCATCCGCGCCCATGGACATGGCGTTGATGGTGAAATCGCGCCGGGCCGCGTCTTCCGCCCAATCGGTGGTCCATTCCACCTGGGCATGGCGGCCATCGGTGGTCACGTCCCGCCGGAGCGAGGTGACTTCGATCGGGTCGCGTTCCAGCAGGGCGGTGACGGTGCCGTGCTTCAGCCCCGTCTCGAAGACGCGGAATCCGGCGGCGGCCAGGCGCTCGGCGATCACCGCGGGTGCGAATGGGGCGGCCATGTCCAGGTCATGCACCGGCAGGCCCGCCAGATCATCGCGCACACAGCCCCCCACCGCGCGCGAATCCGGCAGGGCGGCAAAGACCCGCTGCGGCCCCGGGGCCAGGAGGTAAGCCGGCAGCCTCACCGCGTAACGCCTTCGCCCCGCGTGATCACGCCGCCCTCGATGCGCGCAGGCACATATTTCTCCCCCCGCTCAAAGCTGCGCGAAAGCCCGTAATAGGCGGCCCCCGCCACGCCGCAGAGCACGCCGATGGCCGCCAGCGTGACGATTCGCCGCGAAGGTTCATGGCCCGGCTTGCGGCCCATCAGCCGCCACCAGGCCAGATAAGCCAGGAAGGGCAGGCTGAAGAGGGAGAATTCGAGCAATACGGCCATCAGGCCTCTCGCAACCCACGCGCCAGATTGACCAGGATGGTCGCCGTCGCGCCCCAGATGAAATGCTCGCCATGCGGCCAGACCCAGTATTCGCGCATGCGGCCCTTCCATTCCTTGCGCTCGCGCCGGGGCGCTTCGGGATCCAGCAGGACCGCCAACGGAAACTCAAAGGCCAGCGCCACTTCGGCAGGGTCGGGCGTCAGGGCGAAGCCAGGCTCGATCATGCCCAGGATGGGCGTGATCTCGTAGCCGGTGCCGGTCAGGTGGCTGGGCATGCGGCCGGCCAGCAGCGGAAGGCCGGGATCGAGCCCGATTTCCTCGGCGCTCTCGCGCAGGGCCGCCTGTTCGGCGGTTTCGCCCGGCTCGATGCGGCCACCCGGGAAACTCACCTGGCCCGCATGGTTGGTGAGATGCGCCGCGCGCCGCGTCAGCAGGATGCTGGGTGTGTCGCGATGCAGGATCAGCGGCACCAGGACGGCCGCAGGCTTGATGGGGCCGGCCAGGGGCAGCACGCCATCATCGCTGGTGGTCGGCGGTAGGCCGGCGAGGAAGGCGGGATGGCTCAGTCGGGCGCGCAGGGCGGCGGCGTTCACTCCGCGGCCAAAATGACGGTCGAGGACGCAGGCAGGGCCGGCACGGGCTCCCTCACCGCCTCATCAATCGGGAAGAAGACCCCCTCGCTCCAGACGCCCATGAGGTCCCGCCCATCAACCGTCTCGGTCACGGCCAGCGCCACCATTTCGTAGAAGACGGCGCGGTTGATCTTCGCCTCCAACCCCGGCCGGATCATGATGTAGGGGCGGGGCTCCCGCGTGCGCGGGTCAAGCTGGACGCGAATCGGGTGCTCGGCATTGGCGGGCACCACCTCATCGCAATTGGTTCGGAAACTCAGACACTGGCGGACGGCGCCGCCGC
>CANHTE010000116.1 GCA_947462945.1 Acetobacteraceae bacterium | reverse complement strand
GGCGTGGTGACCCTCAAGCCGCTGCGGGGTGGTGTCGGGCGTGGCGCCGTCATCGTGACCGGGACCTTGACCCCGAATGCCGAGGGCACGGTACGCGCCGTCGCTGATATCGCCATCCAGCGGATGGATATGGGCCGGCTGCTGCAGGCGATGGGCGGGCGGGGCAGTGGCGCGCTGGATGGGCGCGGCCGGATCGATTCCTTGGGCCGTTCCACGGCGGAGTTGCTGGCGCGTGGCAATGGTGCGCTGGGGCTGCGGATGGTGGGCGGTGACCTGCGGGCGGTGACGGTGGATCTGGCTGGCCTGCGGCTGGGCAATGCGATCTTTTCCGCCTTCGGCCTTCCGGCCCGCACCGCGCTCGAATGCTTCGCCGCCGACTTCGCGCTGCAGGCCGGCGTGCTGCACACAAGGCTGCTGCTGCTGGAGACCACGGATTCCCTCATCCATGGTTCCGGCACGATCCGCCTGGACCGCGAGCAGCTTGACCTTCGGCTGCGCAGTGAGGCCAAGCAATTCACCATCGGCTCCCTGCCCACAAGCCTCGCTGTGACCGGGCCGCTGAGCAATCCTTCCGTCGCGCCCGTGATTGTCCAGAATCGCGGGGGCGATGGCCTGGGCCGTGTTCTTGACCTGGCGCTGGCGCCCTTCTCACTGGTGCCCATCATTGAATTCGGCATTGGCGATGATCCGCGTTGCCGGGACGCCATTGCCCGAACCATGGCGCCGCGCGCAGCCCGCCCCGCCAGATAAGGCCAGGATATTGCGCGGCCTCCGGGAGGAGAGCGCCCATGCGGAGCGTGCATGCAACGCCAAGCCAAAGCCGCCGTTTTGCATGGACACATCTGGAAGACGACTGCCATGCGACGAAACACCCCTCTCGGCCCTTGGCTGGACGGCGCCCATGGCATGGCGCGGCGCGCACCCTCCAAAGGCGCCCCGCCGGGCCGCTGGTCCTTCCGGGGCAGCGCCGAACGCGCCAAGGCTCATTGATTGTCCCCATATCCGCAGCGCGCCCCGCGCGCCCGCGCGCGGAAAGCCAGGCGGTTGGCCGCAAGCGATCAGATCGAGCGTCTCGGTCGGGCCGCCGCGCGGTTCATGGCCTTCGCCTGGCTCTCGCCGGAGGCTCCTCCAGGCCTGGCGCCACCACGAAAGCGCGTGGCGGAGGTGGAGCATTTCGGCTCAAACCCGGGCCAGCTCCGGATGTTGGTGTTTCACCCGGGCCGGAAGCCACCTGCGGGCGCTCCGCTGATTGTGGTCCTACACGGGTGTGGCCAGGACGGCACAGGTTTCGCCGAGCATAGCGGCTGGATGGCGCTGGCGGAAAAACTGGGCATACCCCTGGTGATGCCCGAGCAGATCCGGGCGAATCATCGCAACCGCTGCTTCCATTGGTATCGGCCCCTGGATGTGGGCCGTGGTGGTGGCGAGGCCATGTCCATCCGGCAAATGGTGCGCCATGCCAGCCGCGAATTCAGCTCGGACCGGCGGCGGATATTCATTGTCGGCCTCTCGGCCGGCGGGGCGATGGCGGCGGCCATGCTTGCCGCTTATCCGGCCGTCTTCGCGGCTGGGGCAGTGGTGGCGGGCATGCCGGTCGGTGCGGCGCGGTCCTCCCCCATGGCACTGCTGCGGATGCACCGCGCGGATCCTTTCAGCACGCGCATCGGCCTTGCCGCCGCCGTTCGGGCCCGGAGCGCCCCGCGTGGCAAGCAGCCCTGGCCGCGTCTGTCCATCTGGCAGGGCGGGCGCGACCGTATGGTTGACCCGGAAAATGCCGAAATGCTCGCGACCCAATGGGCCGCCCTGCATGGCTGCACCGAGGAAGCGACGCAGGATTGCCAGGACCACCTGCCGGCGCGGCGCCGGCGCTGGGCGCGGCGTGGGTCAATGGCGGTGGAACTGTGGACCGTGCCGGAGATGGGTCATGGCTTCCCCATCGCCCGCGGCCTGGGCAAGCCCGCCCCCTGGGTGCTGGATGCTGGAATTTCAGCCGTGCGCCACATCGCAGCCTTCTGGGGCCTGCACGAGGCTTGAGCGGCACAATCCGGGCCTGGGCGCCGGTTGCGTGCGCATCGCGCCCGGCCAGGGCCCGCGCAACCGGGGCTTCCAGGCCGCGTTGAAGCGCAACCTGGCCGTCGGTTGCTGCCCTCCGGATCATCACGTCCGGCCCGTCCTTGCCCAAACGACCGGGGCCGCACACCGGTACGGCCTGGAACGCCGAATGAAGGACCCATGGCAGCCGGGTGTCTGGCAGGATGCGCATCACGGCCCAGCCTGTGCCAGGATGGGGATCAAGCGGGAAAGACGACGTCATGCCGTGGTTGCGACGCGTAACCAGATCTCTTCCATTGGCGGTTTGGGCCTTTCTCGGCCTCCTGCTGGCGCTGGTGCCGGCCGCCATCGTCCAGGTTCTGCTGGAGCGCGAAGCCAGGCTGGAGCGCACGCAGCAACTGGCCGATGATGCCATGCGCTTCGTACGACTCATCGGCCAGCAGCAAAGCAGCATCACCGAGGCGGCCTGGCAGGTCTTGAGCAGTGTGGGGGCGCATGACGCGGTCCGGGCGCTGCGTCCCAGCGCGGAATGTGACGCCTTTCTCGACCGCATTGTGGCAGCCAACCCGCGCTACCTGACCGCCAGTGTGTTTGACCGGCAGGGCGACCCTCTGTGCCATGCACCGGATGCCCCACACGCCATCAACATCGCCGGACGTCCTTATTTCACGCGGACGCTTGGGGAAAACAGCTTCCAGGTCGGCGGCTTCATGCCAGGGCCGGGCACCCGGCAACGCAGCCTGCATTTCGCAGCGCCCCTGCGGAACGAGGCGGGGCAGCCTGTCGGCGTCATTCTGCTGGCGCTTTCCGTGGATTGGCTGGTGGCAGAGCTTCAGTCCGTGGCCCTGCCGCCCGGCAGCGCCTCCACCATCGCGGACCGGGATGGCGTGATACTGGCGCGCTCGGTGGATGCGGAGCGTTTCGTCGGCACCATGCTGCCGCCTTTTGCCCTGGCGATGCTCAATGCCTCGGCGCCGGGCATCCTGGACGCGCCGGCGCTGGATGGGGTGCGCCGGGTGGCTGCCTTTCTTCCGGTCACGGTGGAGCCGATTGGCTTGTTCGTGACCGTCGGCCTGGAGGCAAATTCGGTGCTGGGCAGCGCCCTGCGCGCGGACCGGCGTGCGGCGCTGCTGATCTTTGCCTCCCTCATGCTCACCTTCTGCCTTGCCATCCTGCTGTTTCACGCGGCGGTGGAACGTCCGGTTCGGCGGCTGCTCGCCACCATTCGCAGCTGGGAGGCCCAGGACTGGGCAGCGCGCGTCGGCGCCATCACCAGTGGGCGCGAATTCCGCAAGCTGGGCGAGGCCTTCGATGCCATGGCCGAGAGCGTGACCTCCAGGGAGGCTGCACGGCTGCGTGCCCAGACCCGCATGCAGGCGGTGGTGGCGGTAGCGCCGCAGATCATCCTCACCGCCAATGATGCGGGCGAGGTGGATTGGGCCAACCCTTACTGGGAGGAGCATACCGGCCTCACCCTCACCCAGAGCCGCGGCGATGGCTGGCTGGAGGCCGTGCACCCTGATGACCGCGACGGCGCGGCCGAGGCCTGGAGGGAAGCGCTGGCGACGGCGGAGCTGGGCAGCACGGCGCCCTTCTCACGCGAGATGAGGATTTGCCACGCGGCACAAAAGCAATGGCGCTGGTTCCTGTTCACCGGCGCGCCCATCCGGGCCGCGTCCGGCAGACCCATCAGCTGGACGGCCGTGGGGCTGGATTACCACGAGCGCCGGCAGGCGGAGGCCGATCGGGCGGAAAGCGCCGCCCGTCTGCGCGCCACCTATGAAAGCGCGCCGGCCGGTCTCAGCCTGATGAATCCGGAACTGCGCTTCATCGCGATCAACGACACGCAGGCCGAAATCCATGGCCAGCCCGCGGCCGCGCATATCGGCCAGGCCCTGGGGCGGATGGCGCCGCATATCGCGGAGATCGTGGGCCCCATCATGCGGCAGGTGCTGGAGACGGGGCAGCCGGTCGAGGCCTTCGAGCTGACGAGCCTGGTCCATGGCGAGCAGCGCAGCTGGCTATGCAGTTATTTCCCGGTGCGCAGCGATGCGGGGGAGATCACGGGCGTCAGCGCCGCCATGGTTGACATCACCGCCCGCAAGCGGATCGAGGCGTCCGAGCGCGTGCTCTCCCGCGAGGTGGATCATCGGGCGCAAAACGTCCTGAGCGTCGTGCACGGCCTGATCCGCCTTTCGGTCGCGGAGGTCGAGCATGACGTCGTGGCGCTTGTCGCAGCACTCGAAGGGCGGATTTCCGCCCTGAGCCGATTGCACAATGTGCTGGCACTCGAACGCTGGGTCAGCGCCGAGATGGAGGAAATCCTCCAGCAGGAGCTGAAATCCGTATCGGGTCAGGTTTCGATGGCGGGGCCCACGCTGCGGATCAACGCCGATGCCGCGCAACCCTTTGCCCTGATCGTGCACGAGCTGGTGACGAATTCGGTCAAGTATGGCGCGCTTTCCAACCCGGCAGGGCGACTGACCCTGCGTTGGCGCATCCATGGGGACCAGGTGGTGCTGGACTGGATCGAGAGCGGTGGTCCTGACATCACGGCTGCACCCACGCGGGCGGGGCTCGGCTCGATGCTCATTGAGGCCAATGCGGGCGCCCAGCTTGCCGGGCACATGGAACGGCGCTGGCTGCGGAAAGGGCTGCACGGCGTCCTCACCATGGGCGCCTCCGCCTTTGCCGGGGGGCTCGGCCCACAGCTGTTCATGGGCACGCCGACGCTCAGGGGGCGCAGCGTGCTGATCGCCGACGACCAGCCGGAGCGCGCGGCTTATATCGCCAGCACATTGCGGGCCGCCGGTTGTACCGTGCTGGGCCCGGCCACCACCATCGCCGATGCATTGACCGAGCTGGAAGCGGCGGGCAGCGTCGCCGTGGCCCTGCTGCCGCAGACCCTGCAGGGCGTCTCGGTCCAGCTTTTGTGGCAGGCGCTGGAGCGAAGGGCCGTGGCAACACTGGAACTCGGCAGCCCGGGTCCCATCGGCCGGACGGAAAATGCGAACATGGTGCTGCAGGAGCCTTTCACGGCGGATGAGCTATTGGCCGCCGTCGCCGCGGCGCGATTGCAGCCGGGAAGGCCAGCCTGACGCACCGGCTGACGACCAGGGCATCATTCGTTCAAACGGAGCATGCTCCAAATCCGTGTGATGGAACGCGAGGACGGCCCGATCCGGCTGCGCGCCTGCCAAAGGCCTGCGCCGAACGCCTGCATCTTCAGGCCGGCACCTCCGCGGCATGCTCGATTTGTGCATCCACCTGGGCCACCAGCGTCTGTAAGCCGACCACCCATGGCAGCGGCAATCCCTCACGCGGGAAGACATGCTCGGCTTCATCATTGGCGGCAAAGGCCAGGATGCGTCCGGGCAGGCGCCGCGCATCCCGCAAGGCGCGCGCGAGGCGCTGGCGCGGCGGTGGCATGGCGGCGACCAGCAGGATCACGACGGGCGCCATGGCCTTCTCCGGCGCCAGGGTGGCGGCATGGCCTGCCTCCAGCAGGGCCGCCACCACCAGCATGGCAGCCGCCCGGTCCAACGCGCCGGCAATGGGCAGAACCAGGATATCGGCCTCGCCATCCGGTTCATCGGCGAAGGGCTCCAGCACGCGCACAAGGCTGCGGGAGGCGCGGATGGCCAGGGCAGCGCCGAAGGATTCGCTCGGCCGATCATTGCCGATCTGCGCGATGGCAGGCAGGGCCAATTGCTCCAGTGCGGCCTGCACCCCCAGCCTGGCCGCAACCGCGCTGAGAAAGGC
>CANHTE010000115.1 GCA_947462945.1 Acetobacteraceae bacterium | reverse complement strand
TGGCAATTTCCACACGCGCAACAACCGCGCCTTCATCGAGGCGATGCAAACCGCCACCTCCGGCCGCGTGCAGGTGCAGCTGCATTCCAACGCCTCCCTGCTGCCCATGGCGCAGATCAAGCGCGGCGTGCAGCAGGGCCAGGTGCAGCTGGGCGAAATCCTGCTCAGCGCCTATGGCAATGAGGACCCGTTCTTCGAGATTGACGGCGTGCCCATGCTGGCGCCCACCATCGCCCAAGCCCGCCGGCTGAATGAGCTGACCCGCCCCTATATCGAGGCGCGCTTCCAGCGCCAGGGCCTCTCCCTGCTCTATTCCGTCGCCTGGCCGAATTCGGGCTTCTACACGAATACCCCGGTGGAGACGCTGGAAGCCCTGCGCGGCAGCCGCTTCCGCACCTTCAGCGTCATGACCAACCGCTTCGCCACGCTGATCGGCGCCAATCCGGCGCTGATCCAGGCGGCCGAAGTGCCGCAGGCCTTCGCCACCGGCGTGGTGAACGCCATGGTGACGAGTGCCGCCACCGGCGTGGACAGCAGCGCCTGGGATTTCAGCCGCGTCTACACGCCCGTCGGCTTCACCCATACGCGCAACGCGGTCTTTGTGAATCGCCGCGCCCTGGAAGCCCTTTCGGCCGCCGATCAGGCGGCGATCCGCACGGCCGCCGCCGCCGCCGAGATCGCCGGCTGGCGCCTGGCCGAGGAAGCCATCGCCGCCAGTGAGGCGACGCTGGCCCAGCGCGGCATGACGGTGGCCCGGCCCTCGCCCGCCTTGCTGGAAGCGCTGGACCGCATCGGCCGGGAAATGACCACCGAATGGGTGGCCCGCGCTGGCGAGGATGGCGCCCGCGTCATCGCCGCCTATCGCGGCTGAGCCCCCATGGGGAGAAGCGGGGGGGAAAGCCTGCTGCGGCGCTCGCTGGATGGGCTGTATCTGGTGAGTGCCGGGTTGGCGGGGCTTTCGCTGTTCGGCATCTTCGCCGTGATGATGGCGCAGGTCTTCCTGCGCCAGGGCAATATCCAACTGCCCGGCGCGGATGACTTCACCGCCTATCTCTGCGTGGCCACCACCTTCTTCGCCCTGGCCTATACCTTCAAGCGCGGTGAGTTGATCCGCGTCGGCTTGTTCATCGACAAGGCCGGCCCGGCCGCGCGCCGCTGGATCGAGGTGGCGGTGCTGACCCTGGCCGCCCTGCTGGTTAGCTACATCGTGTTCTGGACCTTTTCGGACGCCATGTTCTCGCGCGAGATCGAGGAGGTGGCGCAGGGCAGCGTGCCCTTCCTGCTCTGGATTCCCAAGCTCGCCATTCCGGCCGGCTCGGGCATCCTGCTGATTGCCATCCTGGATGAGTTGGTGACGGTGCTGCGGGGCGAAAAACCCAGCTATGTGCGCGCCGCCGAAGAACGCGCCGCCCGTGGCGATTTCTCGGCGGAGGTGTGAGCATGGACCTCCTTCATATCGCCCTGCTGCTGCTGGTGATGCTCTGCCTGCTGCTGGGCAGCGGGCTCTGGATTGCGCTGGCGCTGGCGGGCACCGGCTATGTGGCGATGTCCCTGGTGAACCCGACGCCGGGGCTTTTCCTGGCCTCCGCCTATTGGGAGAGCACGGGCTCCTGGACGCTGGCGGCCCTGCCCATGTTCATCTGGATGGGCGAAATCCTGTTCCGCACCAAGCTCTCCGAGGAATTGTTCAACGGGCTGGCGCCCTGGGTGCGGCGCCTGCCGGGGCGTCTGCTGCATGTGAATATCCTGGCCTGCGGGATTTTCGGCAGTGTCAGCGGCTCCTCCGCCGCCACCTGCGCCACGGTCAGCAAGATCGCGCTGCCGGAGCTCAAGCGGCGCGGCTATGATGAGGGGGTGGCCATTGGCAGCCTCGCCACGGCCGGCACGCTGGGGATTTTGATCCCGCCCTCGATCATCATGGTGGTCTATGCGGTGGCGGCCGAGGTCTCGATCGTCCGCGTCTTCATCGCGGGGATGATTCCGGGTGCGATCGTGATGGGGCTGTTCAGCCTCTACATCATCGTCTGGGCCATCCTGAATCCGGCGAAGCAGCCGGCGGCCGAGCCACGGCTGAGCCTGGCCGAAAAGCTGCGGCAATCGGCGCAGCTGATCCCCTGCGCGCTGCTCATCATCGGCGTGATCGGCACCATGTTCATCGGCTGGGCGACGGCGACGGAGGCGGCGGCCTTTGGCGTGTTCGGCAGCCTGTTCCTGGCGGCGGTGACGCGCTGCCTCACCTGGCGCAGCTTCATTGACAGCCTGGCCGGTGCCACGCGGCTCTCCTGCATGATCATGTTCATCCTGGCGGGTGCCGCCTTCCTGACCAAGGCAATGGCACTGACCGGCATTCCCGGCGCGCTGGCCGCCGCCGTCGCCGCGGCCGAACTCGGACCCTATGCCATCATCGCCATTCTGACCGTGGTGTATCTCATTCTCGGCACGGCGCTGGATGGGGTCTCCATGATCGTGCTGACGACCAGCGTGGTGGTGCCGATGGTGCAGCATGCCGGGTTTGACCTGGTGTGGTTCGGCATCTTCATCATCCTGCTGGTGGAGATCGCGGAAATCTCGCCACCGCTGGGCTTCAACCTCTTCGTCATGCAGACGATGACCGGCAAGGAGCAGACGGAGGTGGCCTGGGCCTCCTTGCCCTTCTTTGCGATGCTGGTGGTGACGGTGGTGCTGATCACCATCTTCCCGGCCATCGTCACCTGGCTGCCGGATTACCTGCTGCGCCAGTAGCGGCCTGTGAGAAGCGGCGCCTTGGCAGGTTTCGGCCCCACTCGCCCCGCCAGGTGGCGGAGCTCAAGGACGCGCCCCTGCCAGGGCTGGGCGCCCCTGATCAGCGCGGGCAGGTCACCTGCGTGTAGCGGATCAGCTCCGCCTGGCTGAGTTGGCCCACCCCACCGGGGTTGTTGAAGCTCTGCCGGCCGAGTGTCACGGCCGCCTGCTGGTAGCTGGCCAGTGTGGCCAGGGTGGAGCCGTTCTGCGGCTGCATGATGTGCGGGGCGGTGAAGCGGATGGTGTAGCGGATCGCCTCGCCAGACTGGTTCTGCAGCTGCACGAAATACGGCACGGTCGAGCGCGAGCCATTGCTGTCCACATGGCTGTAGAAGGCATTGGCGACGATGCGGCCATCGCAATACCGGGCGGTCTGCGCCTGCGCGCCCATCCAGGCGAAGGCGAGGGGCAGGGCCAACAGGGCCGTCCGGCTGAAGCGCTTGAACATGGAAAATTTCCTGCTGATGTTTCAGGCTGATGTTTCAGGCCTCGGTCATTCCGTCCTGATGAAGCAGGGTTACCGAAGGGGGATCATCGGCGCCAATTCAGTTGACCGTGGTTTGTGATAGGCCGGGCCTATCAGGCCGCAAAATTGTTGCGCGATGCGCAAGGCGCATCAAGGCTTCCGTGCCAAATCCGCCAGCATGTTCAGAAGTTTGCCGGGGCTGGGGGGCGTGAAGCGCCACGCCTGGGCCAGGGCTGCCGTATGGCGCGGACCATGTTCCAGGAAATCCGCGAGGGCCAGGCTCCAGGCGGCCGGGTCAGCCGGGTCCAGCAACACGGCGAAATCGGCCACATATTCGCGATGCGCCGGGATATCGGAGGCGATGACGGGCACGCCCGCTGCCAAGGCCTCATGCACCGGATAATCAAAGCCCTCCTCCCGGGAAGGCGCCAGCACGGCCAGGCTGGCCCGCATCAGCTGGGCCATGGCGTGGTCAGTGAGACGCTCCGCGCGCAGCACGCGCATACCAGGGGGGGTGCCGCCCAGGCTGGCCAGCACCTGGGCGGCGTCCAGCCCCGGGGCGCCGGCGAGGATGATGTCGAAGCCGGAGGAAACCGGCATGCGCCGGCAGGCCTCCGCCAGCAGGGCCAGGTTCTTGCGCGTGGTCACCAGGCCCGGCACCTGGAAAAAACGCCGCGCCGAGGCAGGCGGGCCGGTGCGTTGCGTGAAGACGCTTCCCACCGGCGGCGGCACCACCTCCGGTTGGGCGAAGCGCAGCCCCTGCATGGCGGCACTCTCCAGGATGCGCGCGCGTGAGGCGGCGGAATTGGTGACGAGGCGCACCGGCCGCGTGGCCAATTGGCGCAGCATGTGGCGAAAGCGCTGCGCACTGCCGGGCGCGGCGAGGCCGGGTGAGCGCAGCGGGATGTCATCATGCAGGTAGCACAGCAGATGCCTGGCACCGGATAGCGCGGCAAAGAGCGTCGGATTGTCCAGGTTGCGATGCGACAGGTTCAGATAGGCCGAGCCCGAGAGGCTCTCCGCCGCCTCACGCCGCAGCCCGCCATGGCGGTAGAGCAGCCCAGCCAGCAGGTTGCGCCCCGCATCCACCAGGGGCACCTGGCGATCCATCAGGCGGGCGCGCGCCAGGGGAAAGGCGCCTTCCCCCCCGGCGAGATAGGTGGCCACGCGCAGGCAGGCGGCATCGCCCGGATACCCGGCCCAGCGGGCGGCCGCATCGCCGACCAGGCGCCGGGCCAGTTTCGGATGGAGGGTGCGAATCACGCCGCCATCGGTGAACAGGAAGCGCGCCCCCGGCTCCTCGGCCAGCAGATGCTGCGCCATGGCGAGTTCCAGCCGGTCAATGCCGCCCGGCGCCGCGCGCACCGCGCGCCACAGCAGGCGTGAGACATCGAGCGCCAAGCCGGTCATGGCATGGATTCGGGGCGGGGAAGGGCGATGCACAGCCTTTCGTAATCGCCGGAACTGGCCATCAGCAGGCGGGTCCAGGAAAGGACTGGCGCTGTCACGGGCCGGGCGCCCATGCGCAGCATCAGCGCGCGGGCGGCCGGATTGCGCGTCTCCATCTCCAGCCGCGTGGCGCCCAGGGAATTGGCGCGCTGCATGGCGCAACGGATCAGCGCACCGCCCACGCCATCCGGCGGAAAGCGCGAAGGGCCGCGAAACCCCTCCAGCACATCAATGCCATAGAGATAGGCCCCGCCCGGGGCCGCGCGGGACCGCGCTTCGATGAGGCTGAACACGGCAAAGCCATGCAGGCCCCGCCGCCAGCCATGGCAGCGGATGAAATCGCCCGGGCTGGGCGCCAAGGGCCCGCGCCCGGCATGTTTCAGGCTGAGATAGCCGGCCAGCTTGCCATCCACGGTCGCTGCCAAAAGCCGGTCCGCCCGCATGCCGCGCCGGAACAGCGCATGGCGTTGCGCCGCATCGCCCAGGATGGCGGCCAGGCCGGCCCGCCCCGTGGCCGCGTGATCCAGCACCTGGTCACACAAGGCACCCGGCACCAGCGGCCCGACCACCAGGCCCGGCGCGTCAAAACGAGTCGTCAAGCCAGAACCACTGCTCAAGATGTTCCAGGATCACCGGCTCGATCAGCCCATTCAGGAAGGCCACATCCTCCAGCAGGCCCGTCTTCGTTTCCGGCAGTTGGATCGCGTCGCTGAAGGTCACGCGGAAGCGGGCCTCTGGCAGCCGCGTCACGTAGCAGAGCACCAGGGCGCAACCGCTGCGCCGCGCCAGCTTCGCGGCGATGGCGAGGTTGCCCTCGACATGCGGCGGGCGGCCGAATAACGGCGCCATGAGGCGGCCCTCACGCGCTTCATCCACGAAGATGGCCAGCAGGCCGTTCCGCTTCAGCTCCTTGTAGGCGGCGCGCAGGCCGCCGTGATCCTGGTTGAGGCTGCGCAGCCCGTTGCGCCGCCGCAGATCATTGAGGACCCAGCTCTGGCCGCGGCTTTCCCATTCGACGGGCGCACAGGCGGCAGTCACGCCCACCGCCTGCAGCCCCTCCAGCATCACTTCCCAATTGCCGGTATGCAGGCACAATCCCAGCACGCCGCCGCGCTGGCAGATGGCGCG
>CANHTE010000114.1 GCA_947462945.1 Acetobacteraceae bacterium | reverse complement strand
CCTCTCTCTCTGCTCGCGCGCGCCGATCTGGTGATCGAATGAAGCGCACCCTCTCCCTCGCGCAGCGCCTGGCGCTCGCCTTTCTCGGCCTGGTCGCTGCCGTTCTGGTGGTGAATGGCAGCATCTCCATGTATTTCGCCTATCGCGAAGCGACGGCTGCCGCGGTGCGCGTCGAGCAGGAAAAGGCCGATGCCGCGGCGGAGCGCGTGGCGCAATTCATCGCCGAATTGGAGCAGCAGATCGGCTGGACCACGCGCGCCGATTGGGCGCGGGTGCCGATGGAACAGCGCCGCTACGATTTCATCCGGCTGCTGCGCCAGGCCCCGGCCATCACCGAGGCGCTGTATGTGGATGGGCAGGGGCGCGAGCGGCTGCGCCTGTCGCGCCTGGAGCCCGATGTGCTGGACAGCGGCACCGATCTCTCGGCCGATGCGCGCTTCCGTGGCGCGCTCCAGAGCCGGGTCTGGTACGGGCCCGTCACCTTCCGCCGCGGCTCGGAGCCCTATATGGCGCTGGCCATGGCCCATGCCGGGCGCAACCCGGGAGCGACCATCGCGGAGGTGAACCTCAAGCTGATCTGGGAGGTGATCACCGGCATCCGCGTCGGCGGCACCGGCTATGCCTTCGTCACCGACACCGCCGGGCGGCTGATCGCGCATCCCGATATGAGCCTGGTGCTGCGCGAGACCGACCTCTCCGGGTTGCCGCAGGTGGCGGGTGCGATGTCCGGAAGTGGCGAGCGCGTGCAGACGGCGCGCGCACCGAGCGGGCAGTCGGTGCTCTCCGCGCACGCCACCATTCCCCGCCTGGGCTGGATCGTCTTCGTCGAACAGCCGACGGCCGAAGCCCTGGCGCCGGTCTATGCCGCGCTTTACCAGACCCTGGCGCTGCTGGCGTTGGGCGTGGTGCTGGCGCTGCTCGCGGGCGTGGTGCTGGCGCGGCGCCTCACTGGCCCCATCCGGGCGCTGCAAGCGGGCGCTGAGCGGCTCGGCCAGGGCGATCTGGCGCAGCGCATCGAGGTCTCCACGGGTGACGAGATCGGCACGCTGGCCCTGCGGTTCAACGAAATGGCCGGACGCATCCAGGACGCGCAGGAAACCCTGGAGGCCAAGGTGGCGGACCGCACGCGCGAACTCGCCCAATCGCTGGAAGAACTGCGCACCGCGCAGGACCGGCTGGTGCAGACCGAGAAGCTCGCCTCACTCGGCCAGCTCACCGCCGGCATCGCGCATGAAATCAAGAACCCGCTGAACTTCGTCAATAACTTTGCCGAGCTGTCGGTGGAATTGCTCGCCGAATTGCGCGCGGCGATGGAGGCGGCAGGCTTGGACGCCGCGCGGCGCGCCGAGATGGAGGAGCTTTGCACCATGCTGCGCGACAACCTCGCGAAGGTGACCGCGCATGGCAAGCGGGCCGACAGCATCGTGCGCAACATGCTCGCCCATTCGCGCGAGGGCGGCGGCGAGCGCCGGCGCGTTGATGTCAACGCGCTGCTGGAGGAGACGCTGGCGCTGGCCTGGCATGGTGCGCGCGCCGAACGCCCGGGCTTCAACGTGACCATCGAGAAGCGGCTGGATGCGAGCGTGGGCGAGCTTGAGCTGTTTCCGCAGGAGTTCACCCGCGTGCTGCTCAACCTGTTCGGCAATGCCTTCCATGCGGTGCACCAGAAGGACGTGCCGGGCTTCCAGCCGCATCTTCTGGTGGCCACGCAGGCCACGCCGGGCAGCGTGGCCGTCACCATCCGCGACAATGGCACGGGGATTCCCGAAGCCGTGCGCAGCCATATCTTCGAGCCCTTCTTCACCACCAAGCCGCCGGGCCAGGGCACCGGGCTTGGCCTCTCGCTCTCACACGACATCGTGGTGCAGCAGCATGGCGGGCAGATCGCGGTGGCGACGGAGCCCGGCGCCTGGACCGAATTCACCATCACGCTGCCGCGCCGGCCGCAGCCGCAGGAGCGCGCGGCATGAACGTGCTGGTTCTGGTGGTGGATGATGAGACGGATATCGAAGCGCTGTTTCGCCAGCAATTCCGCCGTGACTTGCGTGCGGCACGCTTCGCGATGGGCTTCGCCACCTCGGGCCCGCAAGCGCTCGGCCTCATCGCGGCCAGCGAGGGGCGTGACATCATCCTGCTGCTCTCGGATGTGAACATGCCGGGCATGAGCGGATTCGACCTGCTGGAACGCGCCCGCACGCTGCGTCCGGACCTGCCGGTCGTGATGATCACTGCCTATGACGATGCCCAGACCCGCGCCCGGGCCGAGGCTTCCGGGGCGGCGGGGCTGATCGCCAAGCCGATTGATTTCGCCGAACTCCGCGCCGAGATCGAGCAGCGCCTGGCGGCACGCGGATGAGCCTCGTTCTGGTGGTGGATGATGAGCCGGATCTGGAGGCGCTGATCCTGCAGAAATTCCGCCGCGAACGGCGCGAGGGCGAATTGGACTTCCATTTCGCCCGCGATGGCGTGGAGGCGCTGGAGCGGTTGGATGCGGCGCCGCAGACCGCGATCATGCTGGCGGACATCAATATGCCGCGCATGGATGGGCTGACACTGCTGGCGCGGCTGCAGGGCAGGGCCGATCCGCCGGCCACCGTCATCGTCTCGGCCTATGGCGACATGGCCAATATCCGCACCGCGATGAATCGCGGCGCCTTCGACTTCCTCACCAAGCCGATTGATTTCACCGATCTCGATGCGACCATGGCCAAGACGCTGCGCCATGTGGCCGAGCGCCGCGCGGCCGAGGCCCGCCGCCTTGCGGCGGAACGCGCGCATGCCGCGCTGGCGCGCTATTTCTCGCCCAACCTCGCGCGGCAATTGGCGGATGCGGCACGGGTGATCAATCTGGGCGGCCAGCGGCGCGAGGTGAGCGCCGTCTTCACCGACATCGCCGGCTTCACCGCGCTGGTCGAGACATTGGCGGCCGGGGCACTGGCCAGCCTGCTGAATGGATACCTGACTGGGATGACCGACATTGTCTTCGCGCATGGCGGGACGGTGGCGAAGATGCTGGGCGATGGGATGCTGGTGCTGTTCGGCGCCCCCGATGACCAGCCCGACCATGCCTCGCGCGCCGTCGCCTGCGCCCTGGCGCTCGATGCCTTTGCCGAGGCCTTCCGCGCCGCGCGAGCGGCCGAGGGCATCGCCCTTGGCGTGACGCGCATCGGCCTGCACAGCGGCCCCGCACTGGTCGGGGATTTCGGCGGTGGGCGGCATTTCGACTACACGGCCTATGGCGAGACCATCAACATCGCGGCCCGGCTGGAGGCGGCGAACAAGGTGCTGGGCACCCGGCTTCTGGTCTCGGCCGCCACGGCCGCGGGAATTGGCGGCTTCCTCGGGCGGCCGGTCGGTGACCTGTTGCTGCGCGGCTGCGCCCAGCCTGTCGCGGCCTTCGAGCCGTTCACCGCGGATCGCGCCGCCTCACCGCCCGGGGGTGCCGCCGGGCGGCTGGTGGATCTGCGGTGAGCGCCTGGACAGAGGCGCGCGCGGGGCTGCATGCGGGGGCGCTCGCGGCCGCCCAGACCTTGACCCATGGCATGATCGTGTTTGCCGCCCTGGGTGTCGCGGGCGTCGCCTTCGGCATCGCGGGGGCCTTCGCCGCATCCGCCCTGGCCGGCATCGCCATCGCCCTGTTCGGCGCCAGCCGCCCGCTGGTCGGCACCACCACGGCGGCGACCGCGCTGGTTGCCGGATCGGTCGTCGTGGCGGCGGCACCGGCGACACTGGGCGAGGCCGTACTGCTGGCCATGCTGCTGACGGGCGGGGCAGGGCTGTTGATGCTGCTCTTCGCCGGGGTGGGTTTCTCGCGGCTGGCGGCGTTGGTGCCGACGCCGGTCAGCCAGGGGCTGGGCAATGCCATCGCGCTGCTGGCCATCCTGAGCCAGCTTCCGCTTGCGCTGGGCGCGGCGCCAGGGGTGGGCGGGGCGGCGGCAGTGCCAGGCGCTCTCCTCGTGGCGGCAGTTGCGCTGGTGCTGATGCTGCGGCCGCTGCCGGGCCTTCCTGCCCCGCTGCTCGCGCTCGGCGCGGCGGGGGTGCTGCATCATCTGCTTGCTCTGGCGGGCGTGGCGACCGGGCCCGTTGTCGCCATCGCGCCGACGCCGGACATCCTCGCAGATGGGCTGGCGGCGGCCTTCGCGGCACCGCTTCCAACGGTGCCGCTTGACCGTCTGCTCGCCGCCATGGCGTCCCTGGCGCTGCTCGCCTCCGTCGAGGCGCTGACGGCGGCGTCGGCGCTGCGGGAAGCCTCCGGGCGCCGCGCCGATTACGACCGCGATCTGCGGGGCGCGGGCCTTGCGATGCTGGGCGGTGCGGCGGTGGGCGGCGTGCCCGCCAGCGGCCTGACTGTGCCGAGCATGGCCTGCTGGCGGGCGGGCGGGCGGGGCCGCGCGGCGCAGCTCTGGCGGGCCGGCGTGGCCTGTTTCGTTCTGCTGGTGGCCGGTCCGCTGGTCGCGCTGCTGCCCTTCGCTGCGCTTGCGGGCGTGCTGTGCGGGGCGGTGCTGCGGCTGGTACAACTGCCGGCCTCACCGCTGCGTGTCGGTGCCGGCCGTGCGCGACGGGCTGGGGATGCCCTGGTGGTCCTGTCGGTGATGGGCGCGGCACTGGCCTTCGGCCTGGTGGTGGCTGTGGGTGCCGGCGTGTTGCTTTCGATCGTGATCTTCACCGCCTCCATGGCCGTCACGCCGGTCCGCCGGGTCACCCGCAACCCGGTCGGCCGCTCGCGCATCCGTCGGCCAGCAGAGCAGGAGCGCGCCCTGCGCCGCTCCGGCGAGGCCATTGCGCTGATGGAGCTTGAGGGCGCGATCTTCTTCGGCAGTGCCGAGCGCGTGTTGCAGCAGGCGGAAGCGGAATGTGCGGCCGGTGCCACGGTTCTCATCCTCGACATGGCGCGCGTGACGCGGATTGACCTCTCGGGCGGAAAACGGCTGATCGAGGTCTGCGGTGTGGCGCCTGGCCGGGTGCTGCTGGCGCCGATGCACGAGGGCGCCCGCGCCAGGACGGAGCTGGAGGCGCTGGGCCTATTCTCGCGGCTGCCCGACGGGGCGGTGCGCGCCGACCTCCCCGCCGCGGTCGAGGCGGCAGAGGCGTTGATCCTCTCCGACACTTCGGCGGATCAGGCGCCGCCGCCCGGTACGCCTCGGGCCGGCCTGGCAGCGCTCGGCCTGCCACCGGCGGTCGTCGCGCCGCTGCTGGCACGGTGCACGGAGCAACGCTTTGCCGCCGGCACCGTGATCCTGCGCCAGGGCGATGCCGCCGACGCGGCCTATGTGCTGCTTTCGGGCGAGGTGCTGATCAGCTTGCCGGCGGGCCCCGCGCGGCCCGCCACGCGACTCGCAGTGCTGGCGCCCGGAATCGTATTCGGTGAATCCGCCTTGCTCGGCCAGACGACCCGCAGCGCCGACGCGACGGCGCGGAGTGACGTGCATTGCCTGCGCCTCGACGCTGGAGCGGTGGAGCGGCTGCGCATCGAGGCTCCAAGCGTGGCCTTGCACCTCATGGCCATGGTGGCACGGCAGCTGGCCACCCATGTCAGCGCGGCCAATGCTGTGATTGACAGGCTTGAAGCATGAAGGCCGCGCCGCCAGGGCTGGCCGCGTTGCTGGCGCGGCTGCCCGTGGCCGAACCGGTGCGGCGCGCGCTGCGCCAGCGCCTCGCCGAGCCGGGTCGGCATTATCACGGAGCCGGGCATGTCGCGTTGCTGTGGCGCCGGCATCGGCGCTTCGGCGTCGGGAGCTGTCTCGTGCGTCCGCCCTGGGACCAGATGATCGCCTGCGCCATCGCCTTTCACGACGCGGTACATGACGCACGGCGCGGCGACAATGAGGCGGCCTCTG
>CANHTE010000113.1 GCA_947462945.1 Acetobacteraceae bacterium | reverse complement strand
CCAGGAAAGGGCGTGGCCGTATTTCTGCTTGATCGGCCAGAGAAGGCGGCGGGCCTTATCCAGATTGCCATTGTCCGGCCAGGAATTCAGGGGGGCGAAGCGCAATGTGCCCGCACCCGCGCCGCCGCGTCCATCGCCGATGCGATAGGTGCCGGCGCTGTGCCAGGCCATGCGGATGAAGAAGGGGCCATAATGCCCGTAATCGGCCGGCCACCACGCCTGGCTGTCAGTCATCAGGGCGGTCAGATCACGGCGCACCGCTTCCAGATCCAGCTTTTTGAAGGCCTCGGCGTAGTTGAAGCCCTTGGGCATGGGGCTCAATTCGGCGGTGTTCTGGTGCAGAATTTTCAGGTTGAGCTGGTTCGGCCACCAATCGCGATTGGAACGGCCGGCAAAGACCGTGTGCTTCGGCGTGCCGTGCATCACGGGGCATTTTCCGGCGGGAGGTGCAGTATTTCCGTCCATGGTTTCTCTCCGTTTCTGGTTGAGGAAGGCGGCGGGGCCGTCAGTCCTGACCCCCAGGTAAGCTGGCCGGCGAGCGGCTTCCAGGACCGGCATGATGAAGACATCAGCCGGGATCGCCTGGGCGGACCCATCGCCATGGGGAGAAGTTGCGGGATTTTCCCCATAAAGAAAAGCGCGCAAACAACAACGATCTGATAGTTTTTAGCTATGACTATTTCGAAACGATGCTTTGGATTGGGATGGAGCCTCTTTCACCATGAATCTTCGCGCGCTGCGTTATCTCCTCGCCCTCGCGGAACACGGGCATTTCGGGCAGGCAGCCGAAGCCTGCGGGATCAGCCAGCCCACCCTCTCGGTGCAGCTTCGCAAACTGGAGGAGGAGCTGGGCGTCGTGCTTTTCGAGCGGGGCACCAAGGGCGTGGTGCCGACCACCGCCCTGGCCGCCTTGCTCGGCCATATGCGTGCGGCCGTGGCTGAGGCGGATGCCGTTCTCGCCATGGCGCACCACTTGCGCGCACCTCTGGCGGGGCGGCTGCGCCTTGGCATCATCCCGACGCTGGCGCCCTATTTGCTGCCGCTGGTCTTTGCCCCCCTTCGCGATGCGCTTCCGGACCTTGAGATCGAACCCTGGGAAGACCAGACGAGCGCATTGCTGGAGCGATTGCGCGGGCATGGCCTCGACGCCGCCCTGCTGGCCACCGAGGTGACCGAGCCTGACCTCACCAGCCGCGCCCTGTTTGCCGAGCCCTTCCTGGCCGCGCTACCGCCCGAGCATCCGCTGGCATTGCGCGAATGCGTCGCCGAGGCGGAACTGGCGCGCGATATCCTCGTACTGGCGGATGGGCATTGCCTGCGTGACCAGGCGCTGGCCGTCTGCGCGCCATCGGGCGGGGTTGGCGGCTCGCTGCGGGCCGCCAGCCTGCCGACATTGCTGAACATGGTGGCGGCCGGCTACGGCACCACGCTGGTGCCGGGCCTTGCCGCCGGGGTGGCACAGGATGCGGGCATCGTGCTGCGGCCCCTGACCCGGGCTGCGGGGCGCGTCATCCGCATCGCCTGGCGCTGCAGCTTCCCACGGCGAGCGGCCGTGGAAGCGGTGGGCGAGGTGATTGCCCGGCGCCTCAGCGGCTTTAGCGCGGGGGGAGCCGCAGCGCCGGAAATGAACCGATTGTGAGGCGATGCATTCCCTGCTTTCCTGCGCCCACCGGGCCGGACAGCCCCCATCCCATCGGAGAGCCTCAAGTCAATGCGCCAACGCCAAGCCCTTTGCACGAGCCGCAGCCTGTTGTTGGGCGGCGCATTGCTGCTCCTCGCCGCCCCGGCCCAGGCGGTCGAATATGACGGCGCCTGGCAGTTCAGCTTCACCTGCGCGGCCAGTGCCGGCCAGCCTGCCTTCTCAGACCGCTTCACCGCGCCGATCGTGCAGAATGCCTTGGCCCGCACCCGCACCAACCGCACCACCCAGGGCGCCGAGGATATCAGCCGTTTCACGGGCCGGATCGAGGAAGGGCGCATGACCGCCGTGCTGGATCGCAACCGGGGTGGTGAGCGTTGGAGCATCCGCTTCGCTGGCCCCGCCACCTCGGAAACGCGCTTCGAGATGACCGGCGGCATGTTCCAGGGCGAGCGGCAATTGCGCAGCTGCCAGATGCTGGCCGAAGCGCAAAGCCCGGCCCCCGGCAGCCTCGCCGCCACCGCCCCCGCCCGCGCCCGCGAGGCGCTCGCGCAGGTCGCCGCGGCGCGTGCCGCCCTGGCCACGCTGGAGGCCCGCAGCGAAACCGAAGCGGTGGCGCTGCGCACCGACCTGGACCTCGCCCGCTTCGAGAGTGCCGCCATGCGCACGGAACTCACCCAGCGCATGGCCGCGACCGCCGCCCTGGAGACGCGGCTGCGCACGGCCGAGGCCGCCACGGCTGAGGCACAGGCCGCGCAGACCCGCGCCCTGGCCGCCGCAGCCACCGAAATCGGCCAGCGGGACCAGGCTCTGGCCACTGCCGCCACGGAGCGCACGGCGCTGCAAACGCGCCTGACCGCCGCGGAAGCCGCCACGGCACAGCTGCGCTCTGCGCTCGAAACGGCCCAGCGCGAATTGACCGAGGCCCGGGCCGCCCAACCCCCGCGCTGAACAAGGCCTTCTGCCGTATCAGCGGTGTCACCGGCGGCAAGCCGATGACACCGCTGGCCAGGCAAGGTGCGGTGAAACAAATCGCCCCTGTTCGCGCCGAAGATTGCAAACTCGCCGCGCGACGCGCTGCGTCGCGGGCCGCTTGGCCGGCAGGCAATCAGGCCGGCCGATGCTTCGTCAGCGCATCATCGGGCTGTTTGCGGGCGATGGCGCCATGCGGCGGAGTGACCGCCCACCCTGCCGGCTGGCCCGGCTGTGCCGCCGCTCACCCCGCCAATTCGCGTGACCGCGCCGTGGCCGCCGCAATCGCTTCTTCCATCAGGGCGGGCCAGGCCTCCTCGCGCATCAGCACGGCCAGCGCTCGCTCGGTCGTGCCCTTGGGGCTGGTGACGTTGCGGCGCAGCACGGCGGCATCCTCGGCGCTCGCGCCCAGCAAGGCGCCGGAGCCCGCAACCGTGGCGCGCGCCATGCGCCGGGCCAGATCAGGCGGAAGGCCCTGGCTGATCGCGGCCCGTTCCATGACTTCGGCCAGCAGGAACACATAGGCCGGCCCGCCGCCGGAGACGGCAGTGACGGGATCAATCAATCCCTCATCCTCCACCCAGGCGGCCTCGCCAATGGCGCCCAGCAGGCGGTCGCTCAGGGCGCGCTGGGCCTCATTTACCCCTGGGCCGGCGCAGGCCACGGTAAAGCCCAGGCGCAGCGCAGCCGGGGTATTGGGCATGGCGCGGATGATGCGCGCGCCCTCGCCCAGCAGGGCCGTCATGCTGGCGACCGTGCGCCCCGCCATGATCGAGAGAAACACCGTGCGAGGCCCTGCCAGATGCGCCAGGCCGGGCAAGGCATTCGGCGCTTCCTGCGGCTTGGTGGCGAGGATCACCGCGGCCGGCGCGAAGCCGGCCGGGATTTCCGCGATGCTGGCCACATGGCGGACACGGCCGGCGAAGCCCGCCATGGCGGCGGCATGGGGCTCGACCACCACCGTCTCAGCGGGCAGGCCCAGCTCCAGCCAGCCGGCGAGCATGGCGCCGCCCATCTTGCCGCAGCCGATGAGAAGCAGGGGGGGCAGGGAGACTTCACTCATGGGGATGCGTCCTCAGGATTTGAGCCGGTGCGCGGCCATGCCGGCCCGTCACGGGAGGCACGTGATGATTCATGCGATGACGACCCGGCCCGTCTCCGCCTGTCGTCAGCCCGGGAAGGCCTTCACTTCCGTCTCGACGAAGCTGAGCGGGCCCGACCCGGCATTGACCACATTATGCTCGACGCCGGCGACGCGATGATACGCCTCGCCCTTTTTCAGCACGGAGCTGGTTGTGGTGCCGTCGGGATACTCGACGAGCAATTCCCCATCCATCATCGGCACCACGACGTAGAGCCAGCCATGGCGGTGCCAGCCCGTCTCGGCGCCCGGGCCGAAATCCCAGCGGATGACGCGCAGCTTGTCGTCATCAATCTGCAGGACGGGCACGGCCGGTTCCCGGCAGCGCATGGGCGGCTTCATCGCGCTTATTCCGCCGCCTGCTTGACGGCCGGCATGCCCGGCAGCGGCAGCGCACCGGTCGCCTCCCACGTCGCCCAGGCCTTGTCACCATCCGCCTTGGAGAGCGGCAGATGCGGCGGGCGGATGGTGCGCCAGCCATCATCGCCCGTGCTGCGCGCGATGATCTCGCGCAGGCCGGGAATGAGCGGCACGGCGGTGGCCGCGCGGCGCGTGGCGGTCAGCATGGCCTGGGCCGCATCGGCCTCGGGGCCGGTGCGCTTCGCATAGACGATGCCGCCCCAATGGGAATTGGCGTTGGAGGCGGCCGTGATGCAGCCTGCCCCGCCCTCGGCCAGGATTTTCTGCACATATTCGTCGGAGCCCGAATAGACCTCGAAGCCGCGCGCGGCGAAGGCATCAATCATGGCCTTCATATTCGCGTAATCGCCCGAGGAATCCTTCACGCCCTTGAACACGCCCGGATGCGCATCCAGCAGGCGGCCAATCAGGCTCAGGCTGAAGGGAACCGCCGATTGCTGCGGGAAGTGATACAGATACAGCGCAATGCCGCCGCCCACGCGCTTGGCCACCGCATCAAACCAGGCAAACAGCCCGTCATCGCTCGGCGCCTTGTAGTAGAAGGGCGGCAGCAGCAACACGCCCCGGCAGCCCTGCTCGCGCGCATGGATGGTGAGTTCCACCGTCTCCGTCAGCGAGGAGACGCCAGTGCCGGGCATCATCGTCGTGGCGGGAACACCCCGCGCGATCAGGCCCTCCAGAATGGCCTTGCGCTCGGTCGTGGAAAAACTATTCGCCTCGCCCGTGGTGCCCATGATGCCCAGGCCGTTGCAGCCATTGGCCAGCAGCCACTTGGCATGCTTCGCCATCCGGTCGAGGTCGGGCGTGAAATCGGGCGTCATCGCGGTGAGCACGGCGGCGTTGATGCCGCCGAACAGGGCGTTCTTCATGGCGTTGTTCCTTCGATTGAACCAATGGCGGGCTTGGCGCCCGCGCGTTTCGGCCAGTTGCCCGGCCAGGTGGCAATGTGGTCTTCAGAGGCGCCGGCCTCGCGCTCGGGCACCACGCGTCCGCGCACCGAGATGCCGGCCCGCACCACGCTCTCAGCCTCACCCGAGCGAAGCGGATGCCATTCCGGCAAATCCCGCCGCTCGGCGATGAGGCGGTAGGCGCAGGTGGGGGGGAGCCAATCAATTTTCTGCAACCGCGCGGGTGTGAGGCGGATGCAATCCGGCACGCGGCGCTTGCGATTGGCATAATCGGTGCAGCGCGCCGTCGCGGTGTCCAGCAGGCGGCAGGCGATTTCGGTGTGATGCAGCAGGCCCGTCTCATCCTCGCGCAGCTTGTGCAGGCAGCAGCGCCCGCAGCCATCGCAGAGGCTTTCCCACTCGGCGCGGCTCATCGCGTCGAGCGTCTTGGTCTTCCAGAAAGGCAGCGTTTCCGACACGCAGGAAGTTTAGACCAAACCCGCGCGTTGCGAAACAACGCGCCAAACCAGCTTGGCCGATCAGCGCGAGGGCGCGGTGAGCGGCGTGCGCGAAACGCCGCCCGAGGCCGGGCGGGCTGGCATGGCCGGGCTGGCCACGGGGGTCATGGCCTGAGGCGCGGCGGCCGAAGCAGGCTGGGCTCCGAAGCGGATCAGCGCGGCCCGCAGCGGATCAGCGCCCGGATTATGCGCGGCCATGCTCAGCACGATGTCGCCCGGCGTCACCTCCCGCCCATAATAGGCGGCGTTCCAGTCGGGCAT
>CANHTE010000112.1 GCA_947462945.1 Acetobacteraceae bacterium | reverse complement strand
CAGGCGAGTTTCGCACCCTCGATCCCGCCGCGACGGCCATGACCTTCAAGCACTGCCTGATGCTCTGGACGCACCCCATCCTGCTGGCCGATTTCCTGGGGCGCGGCCACACGCCAGATGGGTTGGGAGCGCAGCAGGAGGCGGCGCTGGATTTGCTGCTGGCAGGAATCGCGGAAATCTGACTAATGATGATTGTTGATTTTCGTCAGTTTATGGTCACAATGGCTCCATCCACGGAGCCTTGCCATGCGTCTCTCGTCCCTGCCCCTGCTGCTGCTGACCGCCTGCCTGCCCGAGGCGAGGACCGAAGCGCCGCCGCCGCCCGATACGCCCCAGCCTGTTCAAATTGCCGAAATCCGCCATTTACCAGCCGATGCAGGCCCCAGCTTCACGGGTGTTCTCCGCGCCCGGCGCGAGGCGGATGTGGCGCTGCGCACGGGCGGAAGAATCGCCGAACGGCTGGTGGATTTGGGCGCCGAAGTCACCACGGGCCAAGTCCTCTTTCGCCTTGATCCGCGTGACCTGAACCTCGCTCTTCGGGCGGCCGAGGCCGATGTCCTCTCGGCGGAAGCCACCGCCAGCCAGGCGGTGAACGACGCCGCCCGCTCCCGCGCGCTGGTCTCGGCCGGGCATGTTGCCGCCGCCTTCCATGAGCAGCGCGAGGCAACGGCGCGCGCCGCCGTCCAGCGCCTGGCCGCCGCACGCGCCCAGCAGGATTTGGCGCGCAACCGCTTGGATTATGCGGAGCTGCGCGCGCCTTCCGCCGGCCGCGTCACCGCCCTCATGGCCGAGGCCGGGCAGGTGGTGGCGGAGGGCACGCCCGTGCTTCGCCTGGCCGACCCCGCCGAGCGCGAGGTGATGGTGCAGTTGCCGGAGAACGCGCTGGCCCCCGGCCAGGCCACGGCGCGTTTCTGGGCACGGCCGGATGTGACGCTGCCCGTGCGTCTGCGCGAAGTCGCAGCCCAGGCGGACACGAACATGCGCACCTATGCGGCGCGCTTCGCCCTGCCAGATGCTCCAGATTGGGCGCGGCTGGGCATGACTGCCACCATCCATCTGGGTACCCAGGGCGGATTGCCCAGCGCGCGCATCCCCCTCACGGCGCTGCATGATCGGGGCCGTGGCCCGATGGTCTGGCTCCTGCGCGAGGAAGGGCGGATCGAGGCCGCGCCCGTGACCGTGATGGCCCTTTCCGAAAGCATGGCCACCATCCAGGCCGCCCTGCCCGAAGGCACGCGGATCATTGCCATGGGTGCGCAGCTCTTGGCGCCCGATAGCCGCGTGCGCCCGGTGGAAGCGCGCCTCGCGGGGGCGATTCGATGACCCGCTTCCGGCAGGATGCAATGAGCCGCTTCAACCCCTCCGAAGGCGCAATCCGCCAGGGGCAGCTTACCCTCTTCGCCATGATCCTGCTGCTGCTGGCCGGCGCCTGGGCCTGGAGCAAGCTCGGCCGCGCGGAGGACCCGGCCTTCACGTTGAAGGTGATGGTCGTCTCCGCCGCCTGGCCCGGTGCGACGGCCGAGGAGATGCAGAACCAGGTGGCCGATCGCATCGAGGCGAAGCTCACGGAACTCCCCTGGCTTGATGTGCTGCAAAGCTTCTCGCGCCCCGGGGTTTCCACCATCACCGTGAACCTGCGCGATGACACGCCGCCCCACGCCGTGGCGTCGCTCTGGTACCAGGTGCGCAAGCGCGTGGGCGACATGCGTCAGAACCTGCCCCAGGGCGTGCAGGGCCCCTTCTTTGACGACGAATACTCAGACGTGTTTTCCGCCGTGCTCGCTGTGCGCGGCGCCGATAATGCGGAGCTGGTGCGCCAGGGCGAACGCCTGCGCGACCGGCTGCGCCGCCTTCCGGGGATCGAGAAGGTGACGCTGTTCGGCGAGCAGCCACAGCGCATCCAGGTCGAGATCAGCCATGCACGGCTGGCCACGCTGGGCATCACGCCGCAAGCCGTGCTGGACGCTCTGGCGCGGCACAATCCGGTGACGCCGGCCGGCACGGTCGAGACCGGAAGTACCCGCGTGCATCTGCGCCTGCCCGAGGGGCTGGACGGGGTGGACAGCGTGGCCGCCCTGCCGCTTTCCGCCGAGGGTCGCACCCTTCGCCTTGGCGATGTCGCGCGCATCACCCGCGGCTTGGCCGATCCGCCTGAGCGGGCCATCCGGCATCTCGGCGAAGCTGCCGTGCTGATCGGGCTGACAAAAAAGCCCGGTCAGGATGTCCTGCGGGTGGGGTCAGCCCTCAATGCGGAGCTTGCCGTGATCCGCCGCCAATTGCCCCTGGGCCTGACGCTGGATACCGTGGCCGACCAGCCGCATATCGTGCGGGAGAGCGTGGATGAATTCCTGATCAAGCTGGCGGCGGCGCTCGGCGTGGTGCTGCTTGTCTCCTTTGTTTCACTCGGGTTTCGCGCCGGCATCATCGTGGCACTCGCCGTTCCGTTGACGCTCAGCTTCGTGTTTCTTTTCATGGTCTGGCGCGGGACGGAGCTGGAGCGCATCTCCCTCGGCGCGCTGATCCTGGCACTGGGCCTGCTGGTGGATGATGCGATCATCGCGATCGAGGCCATGGCGGTGAAGCTGGAGCAGGGGTGGGAGCGGACCCGCGCCGCCGGCTTCGCCTGGACCACCACGGCCGGCCCCATGCTGACCGGCACGCTGGTGACGGTGGCAGGCTTCATCCCGGTGGGCTTCGCGGCCTCAACCTCTGGCGAGTATGCGGGGGGCATTTTCTGGGTGGTGGGGGCAGCCTTGATCGCCAGCTGGATCGTTGCCGTCACCTTCACGCCCTGGCTGGGCGCGAAACTGCTGAAACCTGCGCCGCATGATGCCGGCCATGATGCGCAGGATACGCCGATGTACCGCGCCTTGCGTCGGAGCGTGGAATGGTGCGTCGATCATCGCATCCTGCTGCTGCTCCTGATGATGGCGCTGCTGGTCGCCGGCATGGTGGGAATGGCCAAAACGAAGAAGCAGTTTTTTCCCGCCTCACAGCGGCTGGAACTCCTGGTGGACATCAATCTGCGCCAGGGCGCCAGCTTCGCCGCAACCGATGACCTGGCCCGCCGCTTCGAAGCAACGCTGCTGGGTGATTTCGACGTGGCGCATTTCACCACCTATCTGGGCGCCGGTGCGCCGCGTTTCTTCCTGGCGCTGAACCCCGATTTGCCGAACGAGGCCTTCGCCAAGATCATCATCGAAAGCCGCGACGTGCCGGCCCGCGAGCGGCTCCGCGAACGACTGATCGCACTGAATGACGCCGGCGCTTTCCCGGAGGCGCGCGTGCGCGTCTCGCGTCTCGATTTTGGCCCGCCCGTCCCCTTCCCCGTGCAGTTTCGCATCCTGGGCCCCGATCCGATGGAGTTGCGTCGCCTGGCCGATGATGGCGTGCCACTGCTGCGTGGCGTCACCGGCACGCGCAATGTGCAAACCGACTGGAGCGAACTTGCACCTGCCCTGCGCCTCGATCTGGACCGCGAGCGCATCGCGCAGCTGGGCCTTTCACCCCAGGCCGTCGCCACCGCGATGGGCACGCTGCTTTCGGGCGTGACCGCCACCACCATTCGCGAGGGCACGCGGGGCGTGGAGGTGCGGCTGCGCGCCGTGCCGGAGGAACGCGCGGCCCTTGACCGGCTGGGCGATCTTTCCCTGGCGACGCCAGGCGGGCCAGTGCCACTCTCGCAGGTGGCACGCCTCATTCCGGTGATGGAGGAACCCATCCTCTGGCGCCGCAACCGGGAGCCCTTCATCACGCTGCGCGCCGATATCCAGCCGGGGTTGCAGGCGCCGGAGGTGACGGCTGCCGCCATGCCGGCGCTGGCCAACTTCATCGCCAGCCTGCCGCCCGGCTATCGGCTGGAGGTGGGCGGGGCGACCGAGCAATCGGCCAAGGCGAATGCGAGCCTTTTCGCGCTGTTTCCCGTCATGGTCGCGGTGATGATGGCGTTGTTGATGCTGCAATTGCGTAACCTCGGCCGCATGGCGCTGGTCATGGCCACCGCACCACTCGGCATTCCAGGTGCTGCGGGGGCGCTGCTGCTGATGGGCGCGCCCTTCGGCTTTGTCGCACTGCTGGGCGTCATCGCGCTGGCGGGCATGGTGATGCGCAACACCCTCATCCTGGTGGACCAGGTCCAGCAGGATCTGGAAGCCGGCATTGACCTTCGCGAGGCGATCATCGGCAGCACGGTGCGCCGCGCGCGGCCGGTGGTGCTGACCGCGCTGGCTGCCATCCTGGCTTTCATCCCGCTCACGCAGTCCGTTTTCTGGGGGCCGATGGCCATCGCGATGATCGGCGGCCTCAGCGTGGCCACGCTGGCCACGCTGTTGCTGGTGCCGGCGCTGCATGCCCTCGCCCTGCCCTGGCGGAAGAAGCCTGCGGCCCAGCAGCCCGCGCCGCTGCGGCCGGAGGCGGTGCCGGCCGAATGAGCGGCGCGGGCGTCTTTGCACCGGGCGGCTGGTGGCCCATACTGCCCCGAGCCGCCGGCAAGACGCGGCCCGCCCGTCATCCGGCCCGCAGCCTCGCCCCGGAGAATGTCATGACCGCCACACTCGGCATCCGCCCCCTCGACGCCAGCTTCGGCGCGGAGCTCACCGGCCTGCGCATCGCGGGCGATCTGCCGGACTCTGATTTCGAGGACTTCCTCGCAGCCTTTCACAGCCACCATGTGCTGCTGATCCGTGATGTGCCCAATGACCCGGCGGCGCAGGTGGCCTTCAGCCGGCGCATGGGGCCGCTGGAGCATCACGCCGCGGCCAGCGCCGTGCATCCGGCGCATCCCGAAATTTTCTGCGTCGGCAATTACGCGGCGGATGGCATCACCGCGAATTTCGCGCGCGGGGTGGAGCAATGGCACGCCGATAGCAGCTTTCGCGAAGTGCCCAGCACCGCCTCGTTGTTTTACGGCGCGATCTGCCCGCCGGAGGGGGGCGAGACCTGCTTCCTTGACGCCGTCTCCGCCTACGCCACCCTGCCCGAGGCGACGCGCGCGCGCATCGAGGGGCTGCGCGGCGTGCATTGCCTCTACACCCTGACCGAATGGAATCGCCGCCACACGCCGGACCGTGCGCCGATGGATGAGGCCCGGCGCAAGCTCTGGCCGCCCGTGGCGCATCCCCTGGTTCGGACCCACCCCGTCTCAGGCCGGAAATCGCTGTTCCTTTGCCCGGCGGTGATCAGCCATATCGAAGGCATGGGCGCCGAGGAAAGCCGGGCGCTGATCGAGGAATTGATGGAACATGCGGGGCAGGAACGCTTCGTCTATCGCCATGCCTGGCGCGAAGGCGACCTGGTGATCTGGGACAACCGCTGCACCCTGCACACGGCGAGCCTGTTTGATCACGAAAAATACCAGCGCCTGATGTTTCGGACCACGGTGGCGGGCAGCGCCTGAACGGGACCGCCGCCGGCCGCCTGGTTCAGCGCTGCCGCCAGGGCAGATCATCGGCCTTCCAGCCGGCGACATGGCCGCGATGGCCCTCCGCATCAACCGGCCCCTCGAAGCCATCCGCCACGTTGTAGGCATGCGGGAAGCCAGCCTGCTGCGCGGCCTGGCCCGCCGCCAGGCTGCGGGCGCCGGAACGGCAGATGTAGAAGACATGGCTTTCGGCGGTGATTCCCGCCTTGCGCAAATGCTCGATGAAATGCCCGTTCACCTGCATGCCGGGAAACACCTGCCAGGGGATCAGCACCACCTGCTTGCCGATGCCCGAAAGGTCCGGCACGCCGACGAAATTCCATTCGGCATCGGTGCGCACATCCACGAGGACGGCATGAGGGTCCTTTTCCAGGGCGGCCCAGCTGTCGGTGGGCGAAACATCGGGCACTCCGGTCATGGCT
>CANHTE010000111.1 GCA_947462945.1 Acetobacteraceae bacterium | reverse complement strand
GGTTGTCCCGCACGAAGGGGGCCGTGACCGTCGCCTGGTCGCAGCTGATGTCCAGGCGGCTGGCCATCATTTCCGTCATGGCGGGGGCCGAGCCACGGAAGACGATGGTGGTGGCGCTGCGCCCGGCCGCATGCTGCAACAACATGCCGCAGAGCTGGTTGGAGCCACCCAGCCCGCTATGCCCCAAATTCAGCGCATCGCCGCGCTCACGCAGCTGCGCCATGTAACCGGCAAGGTCATTCGCAGGAAAATCCGGCCGCGCCACCAGCGTCATGCCCGTGTGGGAGACGATGCCCAGCGGCGCCAGGCCGCGCTCGATGCTGAAGGGCAGCTGGCGATACAGGGTGGCGGCGGCGGCCAGGCCGATATGATGGATCAGCAGCGTATGCCCATCCGGGCGGGAGGACGCGACGCGCGCGGCGGCGATGGTGCCGCCCGCGCCGGTCACGTTTTCGGCCGCGACGGGCTGGCCGAGCTCACGGGACATGCCCTCGGCCATCAGGCGGGCGATCATGTCGGTCGGCCCGCCGGCGGCGAAGGGGATCATCAGCGTGATCGGGCGGTTTGGGAAATTGCCCTGGGCCAAAGCAGGCGAGGCAAGGAGCGGCAAGGCGAGCGTGGCGCGGCGCGTGATCATGGTGGTTTCCCCGGGAGCGTGGATTATTGGTTATCCGACCGGATAGCCTCGACCACCGCCGCCGTCACCTGTTTTGTGGTGGCGGTGCCGCCGAGATCGGGTGTGAGCGCGCCCTTGGCCGTCGCCATCTCGATGGCGCGCATCAGGCGGGTGGCGGCGGGCTTTTCGCCCAGATGCTCCAGCATCATGCAAGCGGTCCAGAAGGTGGCGATGGGGTTGGCCACGCCCTTGCCCGTGATATCGAAGGCGGAGCCATGGATGGGCTCGAACATCGAGGGCTTTTGCCGCGAGGGATCCAGATTCGCGGTCGGCGCCACACCGAGGGAACCGGCCAGCGCACCGGCCAGGTCGGAGAGAATATCGGCGTGCAGGTTGGTGGCAACGACGGTGTCGATGCTGGCGGGCTTGCGCACCATGCGGGCGGCCATGGCGTCCACCAGTTCCTTCTCCATGGTCACCTCCGGGAAGTCGCGCGCCACATCCGCCGCCACCTCATCCCAGAAGACCATGCCATGCCGCTGCGCGTTGGATTTGGTGACCACGGTCAGCAGCTTGCGCGGGCGGGCGGCGGCGATGGTGAAGGCCGTGCGCATGATGCGCTCGACGCCGACGCGGGTGAAGATCGAGGTTTCAGTGGCGATCTCGATGGCGTGGCCGCGATGGGCGCGGCCGCCATGGCCGGCATATTCGCCCTCACTGTTCTCGCGCACGATCACCCAGTCCAGCGCGCCGGGGGCCAGGCCGCGCAGGGGTGATTCCAGGCCGGGCAGCACGCGCGTCGGTCGGATATTGGCGTATTGGTCAAAGCCCTGGCAGATGGCGAGGCGCAGGCCCCAGAGGGTGAGGGAATCCGGCAGATGCGGGTCCCCCACGGCGCCGAAGTAAATGGCGTCGAACCCTTCCAGCGTGGCCAGACCATCCTCGGGCATCATGCGGCCGGTGGCGCGGTAGAAATCGCTGCCCCAGGGGAAATCCTGCACATCCAGGGAAAAATCCCCAGCGCGCTCGGCCAGAGCGCGCAGCACTTCGAGGCCGGCGGGGATGACTTCCTGGCCGATGCCATCACCCGGGATGGCGGCGATCTTGTGGGTGCGCATGCTGTGTTTCCTCCTGCTGGGCTGCCTTTGGCATGATTGGGCGGATTTGCGCCAGCCGCCCGCCCCTCACATGATGCCCGCATGACCAGCTGGAACGACACAAGCGCCGATGCCGCGCTGCGCAGCCTTTATGCCGCCGCCGTGCGCGCGGCCGACCCGCTGGCCGTGCTGGCCGCGCATCTGCCCGAGCCACCGGCCCGGGGGCGCGTCATCGTGGTGGGGGTGGGCAAGGCCGTGGCCAAGATGGCGCAGGCGGTGGAAGCCGCCTGGGCGCATGTGCCGCTGACCGGCCTGGTCATCGCGCCGCATGGGGCGGGGCTGCCGCTGTCTCGCATCGCGCTGCGCTTTGGCCGGCACCCGACGCCCGATGCCGGGGGGGCCGCCGCGGCCGCCGAGATGCTGGCTTTGATGCAAGGCCTGACCGGGGATGACCTGGTGCTGGCGCTGATCTCCGGCGGTGGCTCCTCGCTCTCCACCCTGCCTGCGCCGGGGCTTTCGCTGGAGGATTTGATCGCCACCAACCAGGCGCTGCTGGATTCGGGTGCGGTGATCGGTGAGATGAATTGCATCCGCAAGCATCTCTCCGCCTTTTCCGGCGGGCGCCTGGCCGTGGCGGCGCATCCGGCGCGGGTGGTCACGCTGGCGATTTCCGACGTGCCGGGCGATGACCCGGAGGTGATCGCCTCCGGACCCACCGTGGGGGACCCCAGCAGCTTCGCCGAAGCCCGCGCCCTGGTGGCGCGCTACAGCATGGATCTACCGCCCGCCGTGCTGGCGCATCTGGCCGCAGGCGCCGAGGAATCCCCCAAGCCGGGCGATCCGCGCCTGGGCAATACCGAATTGCGCATGATCGCGACCCCCATGATGGCATTGCTTGCCATGGCCGAGGCGGCACGGGGCCTGGGCCTTACCCCCCTCATCCTGGGCGATGCGCTGGAGGGCGAGGCGCGGCATGTCGGCACGGTACTGGGGGGCATGGCGCGCAGCGTGGCGGCGCATGGCCTGCCGCTGCCCGCCCCCTGCCTGCTGCTCTCGGGCGGGGAGACCACGGTGACGATGGAAAAGGGGACGCAGGGGGCAGGTGGGCGCAGCACGGAATGCCTGCTTTCCCTCGCGCTGACGCTGAACGGGGCGCCCGGCATCTGGGCGCTTTGCGCCGATACCGACGGCATTGACGGCAAATCCGAGCATGCCGGCGCCATTGCCGGGCCAGGCAGCCTCGCGGCGGCGCGGGCCAAGGGGCTGGACCCCCGCGCCCTGCTGGTGGCCCATCGCAGCCTGGAGGTATTCGCGGCCAGCGGGGGCCTGGTGACGACAGGGCCGACGCTGACCAATGTGAATGATGTGCGGGCGATCCTGATCACTTAGCAAAATTAAGCTACGAAAGCTTTACTGGCCGGGTCACTTACATTGTGTAAGCTGCCCCCATGCGCGACCCAGCCCTCGAAGACATCCTTGCCCGGCGTGGTGCCGTCACCCGCATCGCCACGGCGCTGAACATCTCCACCGCCGCCGTCAGCCAATGGAAGCGCATCCCGCCGGATCGCCTGGCGGATGTCGCGCGCCTCTTCAACCTGCCGCCTGAGCGCCTGGGGGCGAATTCGCCCGCCGCGCTGGCCCCGGACCACAAAGGACTTCCCCGCATGGCCTCCCGCATTCCGTTGCGCCGGCATCGCCGCACGAAGATCATCGCCACCCTGGGCCCGGCCAGCGCCACGGTGGAGATGATCGAGAAGCTGTTCCGCCAGGGCGCCGACGTATTCCGCCTGAATTTCAGCCATGGCAGCCATGAGGACCACGCCAGCCGAATCGAGATGATCCGGGAGGTGGAGCGCCGGACGGGCCGGCCCATCGGCATCCTGGCCGACGTCCAGGGGCCCAAGCTGCGCGTCGGCAAATTCGCGGCCGGCCGGGTGCAGCTGACCACAGGGGCGCGTTTTCGCCTCGACCTCAACCCGACGCCGGGCGATGTGAAGCGCGTGCAATTGCCGCATGCCGAGATCATCAATGCGGCGCGCATCGGCACCTCACTGCTGCTGGATGACGGCAAGCTGAAGCTGCGCGTGGTGCGCCAGGTGGAAAATGATCACCTGGAAACGGAAGTGGTGGTGGGCGGCCCGCTCTCGGACCGCAAGGGCGTGAATGTGCCGGATGTGGCCCTGCCCATCCCCGCTTTGACCGAAAAGGACCGGGCAGACCTGGATTTCGTGCTGCCGCTGGGCATCGAATATGTCGGGCTGAGCTTTGTGCAGCGGGCCGAGGATGTGGCCGAGGCCAAGGCGATTGCCGCCGGCCGCGCCTGGATCATGGTGAAGATGGAAAAGCCCCAGGCGGTGGATAACCTCGATGCCATCCTGGAACTCTGCGATTGCGTGATGGTGGCGCGCGGTGACCTCGGCGTGGAAATGCCGACGGAGGAGGTGCCGCTGGTGCAGAAGCGCATCGTTCGCGCCGCCCGGCAGCTCGGCAAGCCCGTGGTGGTGGCGACACAGATGCTGGAGAGCATGATCACCGCCCCCTCCCCCACCCGGGCCGAGGCGAGCGACGTCTCCAACGCCGTGTTTGACGGCGCCGATGCCGTGATGCTCTCGGCCGAGACGGCGGCCGGGCAATATCCGCTGGAAGCCGTGAACATCATGGACCGCATCGTGGCGCGGGTGGAGCAGGACCCCGGCTGGCGCGCCCAGACGGATGCGAATCGTCCCGCGCCGGAGCCCAACAGCGCCGGCGCCATCGCCGCCGCCGCCGCCCAGGTGGCGCATACCGTGCATGCGCAGGTGATCGCCACCTTCACCAGCACCGCCTCCACCACCCTGCGTGTGGCGCGAGAGCGGCCCTATTGCCCGATCCTGGGGCTGACGCCGGCGCTGCAAGCGGCGCGGCGCCTGGCGGTGGTCTGGGGGGTGCATCCGCTGGTGGTTCAGGATATCCACTCCATGACGGAGATGGTGGCGCGTGCCAGCCGCGCGGCCCAGCAGGAGGGCTTCGCCAAGCTGGGCGAGGAAGTGGTGGTGACAGCGGGCGTGCCCTTTGGCACACCCGGCACCACCAATGCGCTGCGGGTGGCCACCGTGAAGTGAGCCCGCCTTATGGAGACGAGCCTGATGAAGCGTGCGTTCCTTGCCCCGGCCTTCGCGCTGCTTCTCATGCTGGCAGGGCCCGCTGCGGCGCAGCGCAGCGGCCTGTATGACGTCACCGGCACCAACCCGGATGGTACGGCCTATATCGGCACGCTGGAACTGGAGCAGATCGGCCTGCTCAGCTTTCGTTTGCGCTGGAACATCGGGCCGGATGTGATCGAGGGGGTGGGCATGGTGAGCGGCCTGTCACTCGCCAGCGCCTTCAGCCTGGGCGGCGGCAGCAGCCCGAGCATGGGCATTTATGAGCTGCGGCCCGACGGGCAGCTGGTGGGCCAATGGACCACCATCGGCGCCTTCGCCGCCGGCCAGGAAACCGCAACGCCGCGCTGACACACGGCGGCATTTCCTGTCCGGGAAGCTTGCCGCAGGACAGGAATGCGCGAAGATGCCCCTCTGATCTGAGAAGGCCCGCGCAACCCGTGAAAAAATTCGCCAGCACCGAACGCTACATCGCGCCCCGCGAGCTGGAGGTGGCGGTGAATGCCGCCATCGCCCTGCAACGCCCGCTGCTGGTCAAGGGCGAACCCGGCACGGGCAAGACCGTCCTCGCCCAGGAAATCGCCCGCTCCATGGGCTACCCGTTGATCGAGTGGCACATCAAATCCACCACCAAGGCACAGCAGGGGCTGTACGAATACGACGCGGTGAGCCGCCTTCGCGACGGGCAGCTGGGCGATGAGCGCGTGCGCGACGTGTCCAACTACATCATCCGGGGCAAGCTCTGGGAGGCGTTTGCCAGCGAAACCCCCGTGGTCCTGTTGATCGACGAGGTGGACAAGGCCGATATCGAATTCCCCAATGACCTGCTGCTCGAACTCGATCGCATGCAGTTCCATGTCTATGAGACGAAGGAGACGGTGGTGGCCCGCCAGCGCCCCATCGTCATCATCACCTCCAACAACGAGAAGGAGCTGCCGGACGCCTTCCTGCGCCGCTGCTTCTTCCACTTCATCCGCTTCCCCGACCGGGAGACG
>CANHTE010000110.1 GCA_947462945.1 Acetobacteraceae bacterium | reverse complement strand
AGACCGTCATGCCGCTGGGCGGCAATAACGGCGCCATCCGGCTGACCACGGCGCGGTATTACACGCCCTCCGGCCGCTCCATCCAGGCGACCGGGATCGAGCCTGATTTCGAAGTGCGCCCCACCCGCGCCAATGCGCAGACCGCCGCCGCAGCCCCGCCCGCCCGCGAGCGGGAGCAGGATTTGCGCCGCTCGCTCCGGGCCGAGGGTGCCGCCACCCCGGCGCCGGCCACCGTGACCTTGCCACCGCTGAACCTGCCGGCCTCGATCAGCGACCGTGTGCAGAACCAGCCGCCGGAAAATTGGCCCGCGCTGGACATCGCCAAGCCGGAGACGGATTTCCAGTTGCAGCAAGGCCTCTCGCTGGTGCGCGCCATGGCGGCCAACCCGCAGCGCCGCGCGCAGCGGTAACGGAGACACCGCGCCGCCGTGTCCGACGAGGTTTCGCATCCGAGGCGCGGCTGGCTGTGGCTTGGGCTGTTTTGGCTCGTGGCGAGCCTCAGCTTTGGCGGCAGCGCCTTCACTCTCGCCATGCTTGGCCCACCCGCTTCCGCCCCCGCCGTGGCGGAACTGGTGGAGGCAGGGCCCGTCGCGGTCAGCGAAACGCCGCCCCCTGCCGCACCCGCGCCGCGCGGCGTGCCCGACAATCTGACCCGCTTCCTGGACCCGGCTTTGGTGGAATTCACCGCCATGGGCGCCATGCCCCGCATTGGCCCGGATGGGCGCATGCCCATGCGCGCCTATGCCCGCCCCTTTGACCGGCAGGATACCCGCCCCCGCGTGGCCCTGATCCTGGGCGGCATCGGGCTGCGCGCCAGCCTCTCGGAGGAGGCCATCCGCACCCTGCCGCCGGCCATCGCCCTGGCTTTCACCCCCTATGCGGTGAACCCCGCGCCGCTGATCGAGGCCGCGCGCGACCGAGGCTTTGAAACGCTGCTGGCCTTGCCCATGGAGCCCACCGGCTTCCCGATGAATGACCCGGGCCATCGTGCCCTGCTGACCGGGCTTGCCGCCGGGGAAAATGCGCAGCGGCTGGATTGGCTGCTGGCACGCTTTCCCGGGCATGTCGGTGCCGTGGGCGCGCTGACCTCCATGCGGGGTGAGCGCTTTGCCGCCCTGGCCGAGCCCTTTGCGCAGATGCAATTGGCCCTGAATGCCCGAGGCCTGCTGTATTTCGACGCCCGGCCCGGCGCCCCCAACCCCGAACGCGCCTGGGGCCTGACGGTGGATGTGGTGGTGGATGAGCCCCATACCCGAGGCGAAATGGACCAGCGCCTCGCCCAGCTCGAACGCCTGGCGCGGGAGCGCGGCGGTGCGCTGGGCTATCTGGGGGAGGCGACGCCGGTTTCCCTCGCCCGTCTCTCCGAATGGTTCGGCGGTCTGCAAGCGCGCGGCATGGTGCTGGTGCCGGTGACGGCCCTGATGCGGCGGCCGGAGGTTGCGGCGCGATGAGCCTGCCCTATCGGCCCAATGTGGGCGCCGTGCTCTTCAACGCGGCCGGGCTGATCCTGGTGGCGCGCCGCGCCGACATGCCCAATGCTGAAGGCGCGCCGGGCGGCTGGCAATTGCCCCAGGGCGGAATGGACAAGGGCGAGGACCCCGCGGTGGCCGTATTCCGTGAGCTGGAGGAGGAGGTCGGCACGGCGCATGCCGAAATCCTGGCCGAGCATCCGGAATGGCTGAATTACGATTTGCCGCCCGAACTGCTCGGCAAGGCCTTGCACGGCAAATATCGCGGCCAGACGCAGAAGTGGTTCGCGCTGCGTTTTCTCGGCACCGATGCTGATATCCGGCTCGACCTCGACCCTCACCCGGAATTTGACGCCTGGCGCTGGGCGCGGCTGGTGGAATTGCCGGGCATGGCGGTGCCCTTCAAGCGGGCGATCTATGAGCGGCTGGCAGTGGATTTCGCGCGGTTCGCGGCCTGACGCGGGATGCCAGGCCCATGCGGCCGGCACCAAGGGACTGAAGCGAGACCTCAATGCCGATGGCGATGGCCGGATGAGGGTGTGGCCGCCGTATAGCCCCGCAATTCGGCGTAGCGCGTGACCTGCTCGGGCGAGAGCAGGGCTGTTTGCAGCAGATGGGTGCGCAGATGCTCGGCCCGCAGTGCGGCCTGCAAGGTGCCGATGCGATTGGTGCGGTCCGTGATATCCTCGGCGGTGATTCTGCGCTCCCGGAAGGCTGCATCCATCTCGCGCTCTTCCTCTACCAATCGGGCGCCGAGGCTGCGCGCCTCGGCGCGGTGGGCCGCCATCAGCGCCTCCGTGTCGCGGCGTTGCGCGGGCGAAAGATCCAGTGCCGTTGCGTGTTCGAGCACATGCATGGGGCCGGGCCAGCCATTCAATTCAGCGGGCAAGGCGAGCATCATTCCACGGCCGGCCAGGAGGTCTTCGATCTGCTGGGAGCTCAGTGCGCGGATGTCGCGCTGCGCCATATCTGCATAGGGCGTTGGGTGCTGCGCCTGGGCGGGCCATGCAAGCAGGACGAAAGCGAAAGCAAGGGGAAGGGGAAGGAGCATCCCCTTGTTTTAGCGCGCGGTCGCCGGGGCTGGAAGCTGCAAATCCGTGAGGCCGCCGCGCACTGCAGGCCACAGCCGATTCCCTGTGGGAACGACTGGGTCAAAACGCGTCAAAGAAGACCTTGCTGGCAAGGCCAAGCCCCAGCAGCGACAATCCCATGGACACCCCCGGCCAATAGGGCCGCGCGCCATATTGCAACACCAGCGCATTGGCCGCGAGCGAGCCCACCAGCCCGGCCAGCGGCTGCCACCAGGCCAATTGCCAGAAGCCAAAGCCCAGCAGCCCCAACCACATGGCAAAGGCCGAGCGGCCCAGCCAGCGGAAGGTGCGATCCGCCGGTTCATATTCCGGGCGCAGCCCCGGCGTGGAGCAGCGCGCCTCGATCATGCCGGCGATGGAGAGCGCGACGAGCGCCAGGAAGTAGATGTCCATGGGCGCGGCATACAGCCTTGCGGGCCGTTCCGGCTATGGGGTCGGTGCTTTGGCGGCACGCGCTGAGGGTCCCATCTGGCATGATCCTGCGTCATACCCCGCCGGTTTCGGCTTTCTGCGCGAAGATTCATGGCTTGGCCGATGCCTCAAACCGCCAGGGCGAGGCGCCATCCTCATTCGCGTCCAACCGCAGCCGGTGCTCCAGCGGCGGGAAGGCGCGGCTTCGGCAATCCGCCCGGTCACACAGCCGGCAGGAGAGGCCGATGCCCACCCGCGCCGTCATCAGATCCAGCCCATCCGCATAGACCAGTTCCGACGCGCGGGAGATATCGCAGCCAATCGCCACCACATGGGTGGGCGAGGGCTCACCCCAGCGCGGGGTGGGTCCATGCATGGCCTTCGCCACGCACAGAAAGGCCGCGCCATCGGGCAATTCGGCGGCTTGCACGCGCAGTTGCTCGGGCGTGCCGAAGGCATGGTGCACCACCCATTTCGGACAGCTGCCGCCGAAGCGCGCAAAGGGAAATCCGGCGGCCGCGAAGCGCTTGGTCACATTGCCTGCCGTATCCACGCGCAGGAAAAAGAAGGGCACGCCGCGATGCCCCTCGCGCTGCAAGGTGGAAAGCCGCTGCGCCGCCTGCTCGTAGGAGACACCAAAGCGTGCGGCCAGTTTCTCCACATCATGGCGCAGCTCCCGCGCCGCATGCAGGAAGGGCATGTAGGGCATCAGCAGCACGGCCGCCGCGTAGTTCAGCAGGCCGATGCGGATCAGCTGCGTGGCCTCGGTGCTGGAGGGCGGTTCCTCACCCAGGGCCGCATCCACCACCTCGCGCGCTTCCAGCAGCATGAGCTGGAAGGCCATGCGGAAACCGCGCGACTCACGCGGGAGTGATTCCGCCAGCCAGAGGTCGCGCGTGCGTTGGTCAAAGCGGCGGTCGCTTTCGGGCATGGGGGCCACGGTCACCCGCACGCCATGCGCGTTGCGCAGCCGCTCGGCGATGGCGTGGTTCATCTCGGCCGGGGTCGCGCGCAGTTCGGTGCCCAGTTTTTCGGCGAAGCGCTCCAGCTCCGGGAAGTGATTGCCGCGCTCATGAAAGAAATCGCGCGCTTCCTCCGTGGGCAGCAGCAGGCGGCGGCCTGAGGGCAGGGCAATGCCGGAGCTGTCCTCGCGCGCCACGCGCCAGGCGCGGTACAGCGCCAGCACGCCGCGCGAAGCATTGGGGGCGGCCGCCGCCATGGCCTGCAACTCGCCCTCGGGCACGGAATCCAGGCCCAGCACCGGGTCGGCCAGCACCTCGCGCAGCCCGGCTTCGAGCTGGCGTTCCACATGGCCGGAGAGGGCCGCGAGGTCCACGCCCAACGCCTCCGTCAGCTTGAAGAGCACGGCGGCGGTCACCGCGCGCTGGTCATGCTCGATCAGGTTCAGATAGCTGGCCGAGATGCCCAGCCGCACGGCGAGCGCCTGCTGCGTCATGCCACGCTCGGTGCGGATGCGGCGAACGGTACGACCGATCAGCGGTCGGGCCATGGCAGTGTTCCTTTACAAGCTTGACTAAATTTCGGCCTGAACTGTCGCTGCATGGACAGTCTTGCCGCGTCGCAGGCAGTTTCGCGCGTGACTTCCGGCGCCGCAATGTCAATCTTTCACAGGTCAGCAAGACCCATGGAGATTTTCCCGATGCGCCCCATTTCCACCTCGCTGCATGCCCCGGACGGCATGGCGACCCCCGGCGGTGAGTCCGGCCGGTTCGACGGCATCCGGCGCGACTACACGCCCGCCGATGTCGCGCGCCTCGCGGGGAGCTTCCGGACGCAGCACAGCATCGCCGAGATGGGCGCGCGCCGCCTGTGGCATTTGCTGCGCACCGAGCCGCAGGTGACGACGCTGGGCGCGATGACCGGCATGCAGGCGCTGCAACAGGTGAAGGCGGGGCTGAAGGCCATCTACCTTTCCGGCTGGCAGGTGGCGGCTGATGCGAATACGGCCAACACCATGTACCCGGACCAGTCGCTTTATCCGGTGGACAGCGTGCCGACCGTCATCAAGCGCATCAACAATGCGCTGAAGCGCGCCGACCAGATCGCTACCATGGAGCGGCATGACGGCCAGGGGGATGACCCCACCCATTACATGGCGCCGATCATCGCCGATGCGGAAGCCGGCTTCGGCGGCGCGCTGAACGCCTTCGAGTTGATGCGCGCGATGATCGATGCGGGCGCGGCGGGCGTGCATTTCGAGGATCAATTGGCCTCCGAGAAGAAATGCGGCCATCTGGGCGGCAAGGTGCTGGTGCCGATCCAGCAGCATATCCGCACGCTGAATGCCGCGCGGCTTGCCGCCGATGTGGAAGGCACCTCCACCATCCTGCTCTGCCGCACCGATGCCGAATCCGCGCAGCTGCTGACCAGCGATGTGGATGAGCGTGACCGCCCCTTCATCGGCAATGACCGCACGGCGGAGGGGTTTCACCGCATCCGCCCCGGGATGGGCAAGCCATACGCCATCGCGCGCAGCCTGGCCTATGCGCCCTATGCCGACCTGCTCTGGTGGGAGACGAGCGACCCTGACCTGCAGGATGCGCGGGATTTCGCCGAGGCGATCCACCGCGAATTCCCCGGCAAGATGCTGGCCTATAACTGCTCACCCAGCTTCAACTGGCAGCGCAAGATGGGTCTGGAAGCGGCCACGAAGTTCCAGCGCGAGCTGGGTGCCATGGGCTACAAATTCCAATTCGTCACGCTGGCGGGTTTCCACAGCCTGAACCTTTCGATGTTCAAGCTGGCGCGCGGCTATGCCGAGCGCGGCATGGGCGCCTACAGCGAATTGCAGCAGGCCGAATTCGCCGAGGAGGTGAACGGCTTCACCGCCGTGCGCCACCAGCGCGAGGTGGGTGT